>JAWJLM010000030.1 GCA_040191315.1 Bacillaceae bacterium S4-13-56
GTCTTGTTTTTAAGGGCGCTTGCGCTTTTCTTATAGGCGAAACAACTCCTGATTTTATTGTTAAAATAACAATTTTTAGTTTGCGTATAGAAGAAGCTAATTATCCCTCTTCTTTCAAAATATTTATGAAAGCGCATACAAAAATGCTGGTGTTTTTTGAGAGAGGGTGGTATACTATGTGTGAAGAATCACAAGTAACATTACAGGAGGCTCAACCATCCTAGTTAGTTCCGTTCTTCGGTTATTAGAAAACTTATGCAGAAAAGAAAGTTTACTTTCTTTTCTGTCAAAAAAACTAGGTAAATGAAAGGTAACCAAAAGAAGGTCCGTCCAAGTTACTCATGGCTACGTAGGTGGTTAATAACTCACTAAGAAAGAGCGATTCAACCAACTATAATACGTGATTTACTTGAAGATGATCCTTCCTTGATAGAGAGTTAACCTTCATTATGGAATATGAGTCAAAGAAATCGTATTTCAGGTGTACAGTATCCTCACTACGGGACTGACACACATCCCTGAAAAAAAGAACACTTCAGTGGACAGTCGGCAGTGACTGTAAGATGAAATGTTTAAAAGAAGTGATTTCTTATTCCCTGTTATGGGCAGAGATGTTACCTTTAAAGGTTAAAAACATTCCCCCATAGGATGTGGCATGGTTGGGTCTCCTGTAATGTTACAAAAAAGCAGCCTTTTAATGGCTGTTTTTTTATATTATCCAAGATTTAAATAAAGTAAGTGAAACTTCAATTAGTGGCTGTCCCCAAAAGATTATTAGTACAACCAATCGGACATTTACGGGAAGTTTATCCTCACCTACTCTTCTCATTTTCCTTAAGATTTGAGGTAGGGGTATACTGCTCCTTATGTGGGTTAAAGTCGGCTGGTAGTTCTTGACGTTACACTTTATATAAGTAAGCACTCATGTTCAAAAATATAAGAATATTGAATATCAATAAAAAGGAAATAGTGATCGGTTATTGGGTAGCTAAATGTCCGAATCATTTCCCTGGTTTCAATGTCCGAGTAGATTTCAGAAAGCATTCCTTTTCCCCACGTTTTCATATGAACCATATTTTCTAAAAAGTAGGGACGAAACGCCCAATTGGAGTCCTTTTTTTCAGGTTCAGATTTCCAATCCCCATCCTCTTTTCGATAGTTAGAAGAAATTTGAATTCCATCGCTATTACACACATACATACGGAAACTTTCTTCTTTAAAAGGAGGAATAACGTTTTCTAGAAATGAGTTTACTTTCTTTGGTCCCTCCCATTTAGGTAGTATCTCTTTTATTTTCTTTTCCCAAGACAAAACAAAGGTTAATCGTTGCTCAATCAAAGACTTTTCCCGTTTAATGTAGCCTGAAACTCTCTCCTGTATTTGAGATGTGATCGTTCTTTCGGCATTTGGTTTAAAGTCCGGCTTATCTATTAAATATCCCTGATAATATCTTCCACCATGCTTCCATGCAAAATAGTGATGGTAATCATCCTCTATATTTTCAAATAGAAGAGCTGCCCCTATCTTTCTTGCCAACATAGATAAAGAGTACATAACATCTTGAAACCCATCGGCATGGATTCTGTTTGTATCAATTTTTAAAATATGTGGTGCAAGTTGACGTAGGCGATCCAAATTAGAACTCTTTGCTCCAACATGATCAACCGCGATTTGAATCCCGAAAGTTTTGTAGTATAGAAGTAAATGGATTAACGCTTCAAAATCCTCCTCAAAGTCATGCTCCGTCACTTCAACTACGATTCTTTTCATAGAGAACCCTTTTTCTTCAAAGGATTGGAGTGTTCTAATAAGATCTTCCCCATTATTATGCATGAGTTGATTAGCACTTCGGTTTATAAAAAGATACCCTTGCTCGTTGGCTTCGAGCATCTCTGAAATAGACCTTTCTAAGAGATATTGATCTACCTCGACTTTATATTCTTCAGGTACCTCTGGATCATGAAAGAATGATCCTAGGCTAATCCATTGATCATTCTGTTTAAATCTTCCCAATACTTCAAAGCCAACTACATCCTGCTTAATGGCACTTACAATCGGTTGATAAACCGGGCTTATTTTATGTAAATTTCCAACCACATCTAATGGATCCATGGATTCCTCTCCCTTCAAACGGTCTCTTTACTTATTATTATAATTCTTTTTTTGTGAAAATTTAACTAAACCTTCTCCTGATATTAAAAAAGCACCTTCCAGGAAGATGCTTTAAAATCATTGTCCTTTGTGGGTCCAAGTCGTGTCCTTCCCACTAATCGGGCAAACAGGAAATTTTTCATTTTGTTCAAAGCGGGCTCGCTCCCCTGATTGGCATATATACTCACCCTTTGCAGGAACCCCTTGCCCTGTTCTGTATTCGCGTTTATTCATTTCTATCCACCTCCTATAATTCTAGAGGTTAGGATAGCCAAAATAGATTCGCTTATACTTATTGCTTTCTTGGTTCAGGATAATCATAACCTTTCTTATCCACAACAACCTTCTTCATACGCTGATCTTCTTTAGGTTTATCTTGTTCATTACGGTCTACACTTACAATGGAATCCACCGTTTCCATTCCTTTTAATACCTTCCCAAAGGAAGCATATTGCTCATCCAAGCTTGGATAGTCAGCGACCATAATAAAAAATTGTGAACCTGCTGAATTTGGGTCTTGTGTACGTGCCATGGAAAGGACGCCTCGCTCATGAAGAAGGTTATTTTCAAAACCATTTGCTGTAAATTCACCTGCAATCGAATAACCAGGTCCACCCATTCCTGTACCTTCTGGGTCCCCACCCTGAATCATGAAGTCAGGAATAACTCTATGAAAAATAACCCCATCATAATATCCACTTTCTACAAGGGACACAAAGTTTGCCACAGTATTTGGAGCTATTTTAGGATACAACTCGATGACAATTTCTTCCTCATTTTCCATAGTTATCGTAACCACAGGGTTTTCCTCTACATCATTTGGATAATCTCCCCATTGATCCTCCTTAGATTGATTATTTCCTTGTCCTTCTTCGGTGGTTGTCCCACATGCTGCTAACAAAAGGGTAAGTGTCAGGCCAAGTAGGATTGTCCAAGATAACTTCTTCATTCTCCATCCTCCGTTTTTCTATTATGTATTATGCTTAGTTGTACCATAATCTTGTAATTTATTTACATTTAGTTACATTACATAATCATAAGCGTTTTTATATAGGTTAATTACTTTTTTTTCTCCAGATAATCCACAATTCCCATACCACAAACTTGAAGATCTACCTTCATATAGGAATAAACCTCATGATCATCAGAAAGACCTTTTTCAAAAAGATACTTCCCTACCAACTGATATAATTCTTCAGATACAGCTTTTGATTTTTGAATCATAGAGGCCCCATCCATCTCCTCATTCACTTTTTCTCCAGCCTCTACAAACAACGGTAACCAATGTCTTATTTGTTGATACACTGTTTCAGGTTCAGTAGACATTCCGAAATGGCCGAAATAGACTCTATCCACTCCTAGTCCTTCTATTTTTTCTAAAGACTGCATCATCGAGTCTGGATCAAATTGGTTAGGTGATGTGGATGGCAAAACCAAATCAAATCCATCATTTCTAGTTTGTGGATACAAAACTCCAATAGTGTCTCCAGTGAAAATGCCATTACTCTTTGAATCATGGATGGAAAAATGATGTTTGGCATGCCCTGGGGTATCATAAAAGGTGAGCAAGCGGTCTTTTCCGATTTGAAGCGTTTCACCATCCTCCATGGTCATCAATTGCTGCTTCGGAACAGGCAGAATCGGATCAAATAACGAATCAAACGTCTCACCATAGACTTCTCGTGCACCCTGTATAAGCTTTGTGGGATCTGCTAAGTGTTTTTTTCCTCTCGGATGAACAATCACTTTTGCATTCGGACATTTTTCAATAAGTAGTCCTACCCCTCCGGCATGATCTAAATGGATATGCGTAACGATAATATATTTTATATCTTTAGGATCCAACTGCATCATTTCAAGCCCTTTTAATAAAAAAGGAATAGATGGACTAGCGCTTGTTTCTATAATCGTAAGATCTTCCTCATCAAATACATAGGCGCCAGTTCGTTGTTCTAAACTTAAATCATATAAATCGATTAAAGTTAAATCATATCCTAAATCTACAGGATTTTTCATAAAATCTCCCCTTTTTTATTCCTTGATTTTGTATACATAAAGCTCCATATCGTTTTTTGAGAATATGACTAGAACTGGATATAAGGGATTGGCTTCCGTGAACCTCTCCATCTAATTGCTTACGCAATTTGATGGAGGATTCCTTCAGCTTCTGACAACTCCCACAGCTAAAGGAGTAGGCATTCTCGTTTGAAAAATCTGTAATCTCTTTAACAAACCCGCGGAAACTATGCCATGATCTGTTACAACCAATACCCTAGAAATCCCCTTAGACTTGACTAAAGATGGTAACCTCTGCAAACCCCCTTCCCCTTCTAATAACTCAGTCTCTATCCATGGGATCAATGGAGAAATCAAACGAAATGTCTTTTGATATGTTCTACAATAAAGCTTGTACATTTATCTCTCTCCCCATTATACAAAAAAACTTTTTTTATCGATCTATATTAACTATAGCTTACGTTTTCTGAATATTCCATTAAAATTACCTCGAATATTATTTCTATTCTATCGAAAACTACGCTTATATGATTTAGGAGGTCTAATAGCATGGATAAAAAACAAAACAAAATACCAGACTTTGACTCGTTAGATGACAGATTGATTGCAGAAAACTCCGAAAGCCCAAGGATTGTTGCCAAAACTAATTTAGATGTGAAGTCTGCTAAGGAAAATAACCCCTATGCCGTAAATAAGAATATTAATGACCGATTATTTAATGAATTTTTTGATGGTGAATAACGACTTATCTCAAAACTAAAAGGATGATTCCTCGAAATAAATAAGGAATCATCTCTTTTTTAATGAAAAAGTTTTGATCCAGGCTCTTTTCTTATTTATTTTTCCGTTCTTTCTATCGTTCCCATGATTTCTATTTCTTTTAGTGCCTGGGAGGCCAAGTGATCAGCTTCCTGATTCCCTTTTCGGGTGATAAGCTCATATTGGGGGGTAAGCCCTAAGTCAGCTATTTTTTTATCTACACGGTCAGCCCAAGAAGATAGTACCTCTTCGTAAACTGGCCATTCTCCTTTTAGCTGATTAATTACAACCTGGGAGTCTCCTACAATTTTTATTGGCAAGTGATGAACAGCCAAGGACTCCACTTCCTGTAAAGCAAAATTCAAGGCGGCATACTCCGCCTCATTATTTGTCTCCAATTGGTCAACCAATGCGTTTTTCCGTAAGCGGTAAGATTTTCCGTTTTGATCATAATAGATAACACAGCCTAATCCTGACTGTTTGGTCCCTAAATCAAAACCACCATCAAAATATATAGTCACATTATGTGGCTCTGTTTCTACACCTTTTAAGTACTTCTTTAACTCCTTCAACATCCAAGTGGTATCCTGCTGATCAACAAAAGATATAGACTTAAGACGCCCTGTTTTTTCGATGTCCTCTGCCAGCAGAACAGCTTTAGCCACTTCCATTTCTTCTGAAAAGAACACAGTCTCTGTTCCCTTTTGTGTCTTATAAGTAAATTCAATTCTTACTTTCAACAAAATCATCCTTACGTTTAGAAATTTATAAACTATTATACCCATCATATGATCACCTAAATATTAATCAAAAAAAGTACTTTTGGGTTGCGTTTCATTTATAAAACCTGCAAAATAGAGAGACTATAGAGATAAGAGGTGAGTAAATGATAGAAGTTAAACAATCAAGTATAAGCACAGGTGAATTTACTCGGGGAGTATTCGCTACTCAAGACATTAAAAAGGGAGAGCTCTTTCATGTTGCTCCAGTTGTCCCGTATCCGAATCGTCAGCATAGAAAAATAAAAAAGACTGTCTTAGAGGATTATGTATTTGAGTATGGGAAAAACCATTCTGCAATCGTCCTTGGATATGGCATGCTCTTCAATCATTCCTATGACCCAAATGCTGATTACTACATCAATTTCGATGATCATACTTTCAGTTATTTTGCCTTTAAGGATATTAAAGCAGGGGAAGAAATTTTTATTAATTATAATGGAGAAGTGGATAATAATGACCCCCTTTGGTTCAACTAAGTCATTATTATCCACTTATAAGAAATCACTTACTTGAATTCACTTTTACTTTAACAGCTTCATTACTTTATTTTCTACTTTTTGGTCCTTAGATGTAAACTTCTTTGGCTTTTTAGGTGCCACTACCGAAAGTTCTTCCTTTTTAGCTTCTACCTTGAGGATTTGTAAATAAAAAGGATCTGTTTTTCGGTCACCATGCAAATACCCTTTAAGAATTTTCACCTTCCGAACAGAACCAGTAAACTTCCCATCATAATCCCATTCAATTTCATGATCATATTTTAGATCCAGTCTTTCCTTTAACGCAAAAGCTTCGGAAACTGCTTCCTTGGGGGTATTAAAAAAGGAGTTTTTCCGATGCATTCCTTTTAACTTCAAGCCATCTCCTGCATTTACGTGATACAAAACACCAGCCATTATTTTGTCATCCTTTCAATTTTGGACGTACAACCTTCCGCTGGCAAATCTTTATACCAGATATTTTAGGAAGATTTTCCTCTACTACTAGTATACCCTTTGTTGTCAAAACATACCACCAAAGGGGCTCTCTTATTTAATCTTAAACGGGTCAAAACCTACTTTATCCACCTCTTTATTAAAATATCTTATGTTAAATGGTATACTAGAAGATAGAAAAAGAAATGACAATGGAGGTGTAATTATAATGAAAAATAAAAATAAATTTGAAAAGAATCAAAAGGTAAAACTTAATGTTACTTCAGAAATTGTCACAATATCCGATTGGAGTTATGTTCAAAATATGAAAAGATATTCGTATAGATTGAAAGAATATCCTCAAATGTTTTATTTTGAAGAAGAGTTAACGCCTGTTGATAAAGAATAAACAAGCCCCTTTTATCGAACAATCCATGTCGAATTTTTATCAGATTAGTTCTAAGTGGTTATAAGCGGATTAGTTTCCACTTCCTTATGTGAGTTGAAATAAAAGGGAACTTATATACAAGTCCCCTTCCTTTAGCCACTAATTTAATTAGAATTTCTGAAGTTATACCTCAATGATAACAGGCAAAATCATTGGCTTTTTCTTCAGTTCTTTAAACAAATATTGTCCCACCACTTTTCTCACACTTTGTTTAATCACAGACCATTGATTACGGTCTGTCTTTTTCATATCATTAAACGTTCTTGCAATTAATTGGTTCATATCTTTCATCAAATCTTCGGAATCGCGATTTAACACAAAGCCTCTCGTAATGGTGTCTGGTGAATTGATAAGAGTTTTATCACGACGACTCATGGTTAACACAACAACCACCATTCCATCCTCTGATAATTGTTTGCGGTCACGTAACACCAATTCACCAATATCACCTACTCCAATTCCATCCACAAACGTATTTCCGGTAGGAACAGTTCGAGTCTGCCTTGCCTCTCCTTGTGAAATATCTACTACATCCCCATTATTTAAAATAAAAGTATTCCCTTCTTCTACGCCAACAGATTCTGCTAGTCGACGATGATGATGAAGCATTCGATATTCACCATGAATGGGAACAAAATATTTTGGCTTAATCAAAGTCAGCATTAGTTTTAAGTCCTCTTGATACCCATGTCCTGAAACATGCATCCCAGAAGAGCTACCAGAACCGTAAATCACATTTGCACGAAGCTGAAACAAATTGTCAACTATACGTGATACACTTTTTTCATTCCCTGGAATCGGGCCTGCGGCTAAAATGATTGTATCACCCGGTAAAATATCCACCCCTCTAAAGTCTCCAGTGGACAAACGCGACAGGGCTGCCATCGGTTCTCCTTGGCTTCCTGTACAAAGAATAGCAACATCTTCAGGATTCATATCCATAATTTGAACCTGTTCAATAAGCATATCGTCTGGAACATCTAAGTATCCCCGCTCCATAGCAACATCTACTACATTAATCATGCTTCTTCCTAATAAGGCCAATTTTCGGTTCGTTTTTTTTGCAGCCTCAACTACCTGTTGTACACGGTTGATATTAGAAGCAAATGTCGATAAAATAACCTTTCTTTCTGCTTTCATAAAAGCTTCTAATACATGCTCTCCAACCATTTGTTCAGATGGGGTTAACCCCGGACGTTCTGCATTAGTACTTTCAGATAAAAGAAGAAGAACACCTTTTTCTCCAATGCTAGCCATTTTATGAATCTCTGAGCGGTCTTTGTCAGCAGCTGGAGTCAAATCAAACTTAAAGTCCCCTGTATGTACAATATTTCCCTCAGGTGTTTCAAAAACAACGCCAAGACAATCTGGCACACTATGATTCACCTTAAAGAAATGGGTGTGAACACTCCCCAAGGTAAGAATTGTATCCGAATTTATTTCACGAAGTGTAGACTCTCTTAGAATTCGATGTTCTTTTAACTTTAGTTCAATCAAACCTAGAGTGAAGCGTGTGGCATACACAGGGACATTGATTTTTTTTAGAAAAAAAGGAATTCCACCAATATGGTCTTCATGACCATGGGTAACAATTAAAGCTTTGACTCTCTCTTTGTTCTCTTCCAAATAACCCATATCTGGAATAATCAAATCAATCCCTAACAATGTCTCATCAGGAAATTTATTTCCACAATCGATCACAATAATGTCTTCTCCACTTTTAATAACATACATATTTTTTCCGATTTCATATAGCCCACCCAAGGCAAAAACAGATACTCCGTTTTGATTTCTGCTCAAAGTAAAATCCTCCCATCATTTATGCTGTTCTTACTATGTCCGTTTTTAAACCTCTTTATGAACAGTCAAAGTCCATCTGCAATATTCAACATCTTCCCTTGATTTACATCAAGTACAGATACTTTCATTTTTGCAATAATACTTTTAGTAACATAAGGGAGGATTTTTATATGACTTTCATTCTGAAGATATGAAAAAATTAGTAGAAAAAAGCTAGGAGATCAGGTTCCACTAGAACTTTTCCGTCCTCTACGTTTGATAGGAATGTATCAAGGACTTCCTATGCAATGCATGGAAAAAGCACAACTGCTACGATTGGAAGGAAAATAGAAAGCATGTGTAGCACCACTTACTACATCAACCATTTCTTCTGCAGAGTTGTCAGCAAGGACATCCTCTAATTCTGAGATTGTTTTTCCAGTTACCTGATTTTTCAATAGCCATGTAGTTTTCATGAATCGGGACAGTTGATCCTGCATCTTCACCCCATGGCGGTTATAATACAGGGTATGGTTTAAGTTGCTTTCATCTTTTTCCACCATTTTCTCCACAAGAAAACTGTTTACCACATTTTATAACCTCTCAGACTTTATCCACATTTCACCTGTAGGAATAGGTAAAATCGAAAAATCTATAGTAAAAAACTTGATTTTCAGCGAAATTTGTCGTTTGTTTCACCTTGTCTTTTATGGTTTTGTCTGATACAGTTAAGATAACAATTCAGTACTTTCTTATTTTAATCTCTTAAAGTAAGGATAGAGGTGCAAAAACCATAAGTACTTGCATGGAGGGGAATGAGCCCCAAAGATGTGCAGGGAAAGGGGGATTTGCCGAAGTAGAAGGAGACTCATACTCCTGAAACTGGTTCTGTCATTGAACAAATGCAGGACTGTCATATAGGAAACTATATGGAGGGCTATCTATTAAATTAGAACTGTTTAAGCAACAGCGAGCCCTCACTCGTTGTTGCTTTTTTTGGTCCTCCACACCAAATATAAAAAAGGGTGTGATGAAAATGGATTTTGGAAATGTATTGACCGCGATGGTAACTCCTTTTGACAGCAACGGCGAAGTAGATTGGAAAGCCACTAGAGGACTTATACACTATTTATTATCGAATGGAACGGATGGATTAGTCATTGCTGGTACCACAGGGGAATCACCTACTCTGTCACATGATGAAAAGCTACAGCTCTTCCAATTTGTTGTTTCCGAGGTGAATGGTAGAGTTCCAGTAATTGCAGGAACAGGGTCCAATAACACAAGGGAATCGGTCATTTTGACAAAAGAGGCAGAGCAAATAGGGGTAGATGCTGTTATGCTCGTGACTCCTTATTACAACAAACCATCCCAAGAAGGCCTTTATCAGCACTTTCGTAAAATTGCAGAAAGCACTTCCCTCCCTGTGATGCTATACAATATTCCAGGAAGAAGTGTTGTCAACATGCTTCCCGATACGATTATTCGTCTCTCAGAAATCAAAAATATAGTTTCTGCAAAAGAGGCTAGTGGTGAGTTAGATAATATTGCTCATATCATCAGTAATACACCAGATCAATTCAGCGTATACAGTGGGGAAGATAGCCAGGCACTCCCTACCTTATCTATTGGTGGAGCAGGCATTATCTCTGTTTCTTCTCATGTGATCGGACCGGAAATGCAGGAAATGATTCGTTTATTCAAAAAAGGCGAGGTTAAAAAAGCAGCTGAATATCACCGCTATCTGTTGCCAGTGATGAAAGCCATCTTCTCTGCTCCAAGCCCTACCCCTGTTAAGGAAGCATTAAATCACATTGGAATCCCAGTGGGGAGTGTTCGTTTGCCACTAGTACCATTAACGGAGACAGAACGCTCTTCTCTTTTCAGAGTAGTAGACCAATTAAAATCCCAAGTTCAAGCGGGATAATTAAACCGGGCCAGTAGAAACGGCCCGGTTTTTTAATTCGTTCTTATTTCTTGTCGCATAAAAAGCAAATAAGCTATTCCAAAGCAAATGATTGTAACTGCAATCAAGCCTGTGAGCTGCGGCCAAATAAGAATGAGGCTTTGACTTAATGGTAATGGTCCCGCAATGGCCCCAGATAATTTCTCCATCGTTAAAGGCCCTAAAGTTCTTACAGATGGTGACAATAAGGTAGTCGTTGACTCACTAAAAAGATAATTAGGAGATAATCTCATCAAATTCATCACAAGCCCTTGTTTATTAATCAATTGATCCATGCTTGTGATATTTTGAGGATTGAGTATAGATTTGGATAGCAACTCTATAATCATTTGATAAAACACACTAAAGAAAATCCAAACAGCAATTCCAGATAAGGCAGATGTGGCTGCTTGTTTAAAAACAACTGAAAACAATATTCCGAGATTCAACCAGAATGCAATATAAGCTATACATAAAAGTAGAAACCATCCTATTCGCAAGAACTCCTCTAAGGTTGGAGGAATCCCTAACAATAAAATGCCTAGAGCCATCACTACTAATCCAAGTGCAACAAAAAGAAGAGTGTTTACAAGTAATGCTGCCGTGAATTTTGCATTCAACACATAGTCTCTTGGAATAGGCTGTGCCATTAGCCTATTTAGTGTTCCCTTATTTCTTTCAGAATTAATGGCATCAAAGCCTAGGGCGATTCCTAATAATGGCCCAAGTAATGTCACAAAGGTAATAAAGGGTGGTAACGTTCCATCAGATTGAGTGAATAATTTTAAGAACAAATAGGAATTTTTCGCTATTTCTTGTGCATCTTTTGAAGACCCTACAACATCTTTAATTGTTGAAATTGCAGTGTAAAGGGAACCAACACATGTCAAAGCAATGATGACTAACAAAATTATGATTCTCCAGCTTGTTACATAGTCTGCAAATTCCTTCTGAACTAACGCAAAAAAACTAGACAAGGAATGAGATTCTTTTCCCTCACTTGGTTGTAAGATTTTTCTTAAATAATAACTTACTCTAGACTTAAGATTTCCAGAAATACTAGGCGCTTTCACTATGATCACGTCCTTCAAAATATCGATGATAGATTTCATCTAAACCGTAATCTTTCTTACTGATGGAATGTAAGCTAGCTCCTGATTCAACGATATTTTTACTAATTTCGGCCGCAACATCACTCTGACAATAAATTTCTATATAGTTTGATTGCATCTTAACCCTATTCACCCCACTAATGCTTCTGATCCGTTCAAGTAAGTCGTCCGATAAGGGAGTAACAGTTGCATGTATCACAAAGGTGTCTTCTAAAAATAGTTGTTTGGCTAAATCCTCTACATTTCCTTGAGCTATCAATTTACCTTTAACAAAGATCCCAACACGATCACAAACTTGCTGAACCTGATGTAAATGATGAGAGGATAATAGTATAGTCAAATTTTCTTGTTCGTTTAATTGACGGATTAATTTGAGAAATTCTCTTACTCCTTCAGGGTCAATTCCTAAAGTAGGCTCATCTAATATAATTACTTCTGGTTTTTTAATAAGAACGTCTGCTAATCCAAGACGTTGTTTCATTCCACGAGAGTATTTTCCAGTTTTCTTATGTGCTACTTCCTCCAAACCTACTTTTCTAAGCAACTCTTGTGCCCTTTCCTCAGCAACGCGTCTCGGTATTCCATTTAAATCTGCCGTGAACAGCAAATTTTGCAATCCCGTCATGTGTTGATAAAATCCTAAATCATCCGGTAAATACCCTACACGTCTTTTTACTTGTAAAGGATTTCTTGTAGGATCAATTTTACAGACTCTTATACTACCAGAAGTAATTTCGCTCAAACCTAACATCATCAAAATAGTCGTTGATTTACCTGCTCCATTAGGTCCTAACAGCCCAAAAATTTCCCCCTTTTGAATGGAAAGAGAAAGATGGTTTACAGCATATTGTTCATCATATTTTTTTGTGAGGTCCTTCACCTCTATGATTGGACTATCCACATTTATCTCCTCCCATATTTTTTTACAATATAAATCAATCCACCAAGGACACCAAGGATAATCAATACAGCAACAATGCCCCAAACTGTTGAAGTCTCCACTGATATTCGGAATGAGGCCTCATCTGAGGTTTCAGCTGTATCTACGCTAAAAGAAACAACATAATCCCCTGCAATGGCTTCATCTGGAGCTGTTACTGTTGCCTTTATGGTCTTTTTATCTCCTGCTTCTAGTTCAGCAATTGAACTATTATCAAATTCAGTTTCCCACCCAGGTGGTGTATTAGCACTAATATCAATAGTAGAAAGTTTAGTAGTTCCTGTATTTTCAACCACCAAATCCAATGTGCGATCACCGCCAGCGGTGACGTCGGCACTTAATCTCCCATCAGGAGTACTGATTGAAATATCATATGTCCCTGTAATGACGGCTTCTAGTTCTAGGTTAGCGGAAGTACTTCCAGTAGAAGCTTGGATAGGAATGATATAAGTATCAGCCTTCACTTGATTCGGTGGTGTAACATCAATAGTAACTGTTGTAGATCCATTGGGTTCCACATTCACAGAAGTAACATTGCTTCCATTAGCCTTAAATTGCACTCCCCATCCCTCAGGTGCACCTGAAATTAAGGAATAATTTTGTTCCTCTGCCGTTCGGTTGTTTAAGGTGGCACTATAGGAGAAGGTTGAATCAGCATGTCCCTCCATATTTGGTTGTTCGGATGTAAGTTCTGTCTTATAAGTTCCCTTTTCAGATACAGTTGTTAATAGTGGCAATTCTGTCCTAGTGCCTTCTCTGTTAATTGCCACTAACTCGTAGCGATAGTCTGCTTTCTCCACCTCCAAAGGAACGGTGATTTCCAATAAGATTTCCTGTTTACTGTTAGGCATGACCGATAATTGTCTTAATGGTTTCCCATCAGCAGTAATTTCATGTTCCCATCCCTTTGGCAGCTGATCGACTTCAAAAGTTAAAGACTGAATAGAGTCTCCATCATTCTGGACATCAACAGAATAGTCAATTGTTTCTCCAGGAGTTACAGAAATTCCAGTATAAGGTGTGAACAACGTAATTCCACCTGCTGCAAAAACGTTTCCCCTCCCAACAAATAAAGTAGTTAAAAAAATAATAGAAAAGACGGCAACAAATTTTTTCATGGCTTTTACCTCCTTGTATTTGTTCAAAAATACTACGAATATATTTGAAAAATGGATGTGTTCGAGCTAAAATATTTTTTGAAAAATTCTTATGCTCTTCGGGAGGTTTTTCAAATGGGAGAAAATCAAAAGGAGGGAAAGCTTTTAGACGAGATATCTAATGGCTCCATGGAAGCTTTTCATAATTTCTACGAGATTTATAGTCCGTTTGTTTACCAAATTGCCTTTCACATTTTAGGAGATTCGATCGAGGCAGAGGATGTTTGTCATGACATTTTTCTGGAGGTATTTGATAGAAGCACAGAATACAACTCTACAAGAGGAAGTATTAAGGCCTGGCTTGCTGTAAAAACCAAAAGCCGAGCCATTGATAGGTTACGTAAAAAGAAGCCTCTCCTCCTAAACAAATTGGAGGATTACTTGTTAAAAGATGAAAAATCAGCCGATACTCAAGCGTTAACTATGATTGAAAATGAAATTATTCTAGATGCGTTAAAACACCTATCTAAGGATCAAAGAGATGCTATTTATGCATCTTATTTTGAGGGGAAATCTCATCGAGAAATTGCTTCCTCCATGAACCGTTCTTTAGGGACCGTAAAATCATTCATCCGGTATGGATTACATAATTTAAAAAAACAATCTACATTACTTGGATGGTTGGAGTCTAGTGGGAGGGAAGAAAAAAATGGGTTGTAATCAACAGATTTCGGAAGAAAAACTAATTGACTTTGTACTGGAGAAATTGTCCCCTGAAGAAATGAAGTGGGTCCAATCACATAGTAGAGAATGCACAACCTGCCATACTCAAATAAGAATGTGGAGAAATGTTTTTCACAAGGAAGTTCAAGCTGATCACGAACTAATCCCTTCATCCTCAGTCAAAAAAAGAATATTTAATAGTATTGAAAAACGGAGATTACCAAAACGTAAGTTGTTTTCTGTAAAGAATTTAAGTGTATCTGTGGGTCTAGTTGCTTCAGTCATAATCTTTTTTTCCTTACTTTCCTTGCCAAATAAAGTAGAAACTCCACCTTATGTTGTTTTGCATAATGAAGAAATACAAGAAAATAACAATTTATGGAATAACAATGATACCAATCAAATGGAAATCATTCCCGTTTCAACAGACACACCTATTCGTGGAGATGCATGGATTAATGATAAAATGAATGAGATGTTACTTGAGGTTCATGGTCTATCCACCTTCCGTACAGCAGACTATCAACTCTGGGTTATTGATATCAACAATGATTTAAAAGGAGAAATCCTGTATGTTCAAGATGGATCTTCACGGATTTTACTAAAAGGAATTAATACCAACATGCTAAAACAAATACGTGCAAGCATTGAACCATTAGGCGGAAGTCCTGCACCGACAGGACCAGAAGCTTTTTATGTCAGTTTTGAATAAAGTGAAACTTTCAATCAATGCCCGTTTCCCACTAATTGTTAGCACCCAAAGAGTATGACCTAGAGGCCCCTGAACCAATCGAACATTTACGGGCACCCAATCATGAAGTAAGTTTCACCAACAAGCATAAAAAATTTAATATTTTATGTTCATGGCAGTTTATCCCCCCATACTCTTTTCGTTTCACTTAAGACCTCAGGTGGGGGAATTACCGCCCGTTATGCGGGATAAAAAACAGCGCCAACGATTCCTCGTTGGCGCTTGTTTTATTAACTAGTTCTTCTGATAGGACTGTATTACCTTTTGACCATTTTCGTTAACAATATAATCAATTGTGAGGGAGTCACCTTTAGCTAATTTTGTAAATTCTTCCTTAACTAAGTCATTTAATTGGTAGACTTCGAAATCACCATTTGCTTTTTTAATCTCGGCGGAATGATTATCTGCTAAACCAATAAATTCTACAGTTTCAGTTGTTAGCTCTGGTAACTCTGGACTCGGTACATAATTCCCGTCATAATCGAAGGTAGTTGTTTCTTTTAATTCCTCTTCCATTCCATCTGCCAAAGACCATACGACAAGAGTGTATGTTCCTTCTCCCATTTCAGGTAAAAATTCGTTCACATTAATCTCGTATTCAAGTGATTCGCCAGGCTTCAACTCTTTTTCAGATACTAATTGCATGAACATTTTATTCATGCTGTAGGTGAACAACACTTTCCCTTCTTCATCAAGAATTTGATATTCATACTCTTGGGAAGAGTTGAAAGTTAAAGTCACATCTTCCTCCTTGTTGTTTTGAATGGTAAATTTAAATACTCCCACTTGATCTAGAACTTGAGATAAATCAGTGGTTAACTCTCCTTCCCAAATACCTTGTGGCGCATCCTTGCTACCATTCACTTGATCATTTACCGCTTCTTGATCTCCTTTATCCGGAACATTCTCAGCTGAACTAGTTCCACATCCTACTATGACTACCATTAATATTGAAAACAAAATCCCTATCATGGCACGTCTCATCTTTCAAACACCCCAATTTCATTCTTGATTGATCATATAGTTAGGCGTTTTTCAAAAGAAAAGGTTACATAGAAAAACAAATATTAGAAATTTATGAGAAAAAAGTCACAGCTACAGTATTCATTCTATTGAATTTGTAGTAAGATAATTTCATTAGCTCGATAATTGTCGGACATTGTCAAAAACCAACTATATATTGGGGAGAGAAAATCGCAATGAGAAGATTACGAAATTTAGGGATTACCTTTAAAGTTGCTATTGCTGTAGCCCTTGTTACTCTTTTGCTCTTTATTTCCATCCTTACCTTAGGCTATCAATATAACTATAAGCAGGTGGAAGAAGCTGCGGGGATTGAATTAGTAGGTTGCGCCAACATCACATTGGGACTGCAAGATCCGAAATCTATTTTAGATTTGAAAAATGGAAATACCAATTTAACCGAGGATATTGAAACTAATCTAAATTACATCATTCAACAAAAGTCTATCTTCCATACTGCTTACATCATTTCACCATCTGGTGAGTTATTAGCAACCTCCGACACTATGAAAGAGTTTGGATATAAAACAGGTGATACTTATTACATTGATGAAGAGGCTGTTAAAATGATGGAAGAGATGCAGCACCCTGAATATTCCTTAGTATACGAATATAATGGAGAAACTCGCCAAACAGGATACTCTCCCATTATTGTTGATGGCGAAATCGTGGCATACAATGCTATAGATTTTAAGGGAAGTGTCATTTCAGACAGGACCTGGGATACTGTAAAAGGGTTTTTACTAGTAATGGGAATCCCAATGTTCATTGGTATGGTGATTATTCTAGTATTAGTTCATTTCTTGATTAGACCGATCAAGCAATTGAGCATAATTGCCCACAACATTGCAAAGGGAGACTTATCTGGTGAATCCATTCAAGTAAAAAACCGAGACGAAGTTGGGAAATTAGCTGAATCTATTAACATGATGAGAGGTAATTTGAAGGCTCTGATCCATGACGTTTCTAATGCTACAGATTCTGTTTCTGATAAAAGTAAGCAGTTAAAAACAGCAATAAGTGAAGTACGCGAAGGTAGTGAACAAATTTCTTCAACCATGGAAGAACTCACCTATGGTTCTGAGGCACAAGCAAACAATGCGGGAAGTTTATCTGAAACGATGGAAGATTTTTCATTAAAAATCCAAAACGCTAATCTTGACGGAAATGAAGTTGCTACAACATCAGATCAAGTTTTGCAAATGACAAAAGAAGGAAGTCAATACATGCAACAATCCGTTAATCAAATGAAGAAAATTGATCGCATTGTCAATGAGTCTATTGAAAAAGTAAAAGGATTGGATCGACAGTCTCAAGAGATTTCTAAACTTGTACAAGTCATTCACGATATAGCAGAACAAACGAATCTCCTCTCCTTAAATGCCGCTATTGAGGCAGCTCGTGCAGGAGAACACGGAAAAGGCTTTGCCGTTGTTGCTGGGGAGGTTCGTAAGTTATCTGAGCAAGTAGCAGAATCCGTAAAAGATATTACCCAAATTGTGACCATGATACAAACGGAGTCTGGAAGTGTGGTTCAGTCTCTTACAAACGGTTATCAAGAGGTGGAAAAAGGAACCAAACAAATTGAAGTCACAGATGAGACTTTTGAAAATATCAACCGAGCAGTAACGGAAATGGCTACTAAGATTCAAGCCATATCTGTAAGTCTCATGGGAATAGCTAAGAATAGCAACGAAATGAACCAATCTATTACAGAAATAGCTTCCGTTTCAGAAGAATCCGCGGCTGGTATTCAGCAAGTTGCAGCTTCCGTTCAACAATCTCATAGTTTTATTGATGAGATTACGATCAGTACCAATGAATTAGATTCCTTAGCAGACGATCTAAATGATAAGATGAAAAAGTTTAAGATTTAAAAAGCCGTTGAAAAAAGATGATTCCTTTAAATATGAGGAATCATCTTTTTTATTGCACTTAATGGTATTGGTGGGTGCCCTGAGTTGATGACCCCCACAATGTAGCAGGGCGAATGGTGACTCATAAATGACTGCTTCATCACTCATCCAATAAATCTGGCACTTAATTTTTTCATCTAAGAGAAAATCGTCACTTAAAAATTTGAAACTGTCACATAGTAATGGAGTGAACGGCTCTAAAACAAAGATAGTTGCACCCATATGTAGGGAATAGCACACAAATCAAGAAACCGTCACTATGTATAGAAAAACCGTCACTTAAAAGCGGGACTTTAGCACTTAGAGTTTTAAATTCATCACTTAACCTATTGAATCGGCACCCAATGACATTTAGTAGCTCCTAAACGGGACATATGGCACTCGAATTGAATAAAAGAAACAAAGATGACTTTTCAACTGAATAGTTCAGTTTTAAAGTCGCTAGTTTCCTATATGTTCTGCCCCTTTCTTCCTAATTATAGTTGAAACGGTGTTGGCCAAATAAGTAAACCAGGTGTCCTCTCCCCTTTTGATACCTCATCACAATACCGAAGAACTATCTCGTTTTCTTCATTTAGGGGTTTTATCATACCTGTATCGTAGGTCTTGATGGAAGCTTGATAGGGGTATGGAATTCGACTCTCAGTTATAGGAGCCTCAGGATGAACGGCGATGCTTATTTCTCCTTCTTTTAGAGAAGAAGACTTTCTTGTCATATAAGAGAGTATTGCTTTGGTTGCTTCTTTGCTTGTCGATAAAAATTGCTGAATAATTAGTGGATTCATAGCCTCATAGCTAAGAAATCCTTCCACTTCCTCATTTATGGTAACCACTGAGTTTATCCTACCAAGCCCATGATTAATCCAGTGAAGCACCGAAGGACCAGGTACAATAGACAGATCTACTTGTCCATACCATTCTTCCCACATAGATTTTAAAAGCGGGAGATCAGGTTCTTGAACTCTTCTCTCTTTTACGACAGCCTCTGTTTCTTTTATATCTGAAGAATTTATTTTAATGGAACAAGTACCAAACATGTTTGTTTGATATCCAAATTTGGGATAATAAGAACTATGCCCAATGAGAAAAGACATTTGGTATCCCTTTTTCTTTGCCCTGTTTAAACCTTCAAGTACTAGTTTTCCCCCAATCCCTTTTTTCTGATAGTCAGGGTGAACAGCAATTGGGGATAGGCACACGGCTTTGATATCTTCCCCATCCATTCTCATTATATATGGATGAAATAATACATGGCCTACAACTCTCCCATCCATCTCTGCAACCAAAGAAAGGTTAGGGTCATATTCTGGCATACGTCTATGTCCATCAACAATAACCACTTCGGTTAGATCCAGATTATTTGTGAATGCCAATGCATGAAGTTCTGCTATTGGAAAATAATCACCTGGTATTTCGGAGCGAATAGTGACCATAGTTTCCTCCCCCTCATAAAAAAATAAACAATTTGATAGCGCAATCATATCATTTTTCACAGTAGATGAAGGTTTCTTTTTATATATTCGATAACCATGAAAGGCTCTTATGAAAGCAAAATCATATTGACAGCATGTACAAATCTGAGTATATTAGTAATTGTCACTAATATATATTTCCCATGAT
>JAWJLM010000031.1 GCA_040191315.1 Bacillaceae bacterium S4-13-56
TCAACAAAAGAGCACTTATTATAAAGTTTCAGCAAGGGTCAATCCACGAAACTCAACAAAAGAGCGCTTATTATAGAGTTTCAGCGAGGGTCTATCCACGAAACTCAACAAAAGAGCACTTATTATAAAGTTTCAGCAAGGGTCAATCCACGAAACTCAACAAAAGAGCGCTTATTATAGAGTTTCAGCAGGGATCAACCCACGAAACTCAACAAAAGAGCGCTTATTATAGAGTTTCAGCGAGGGTCTATCCACGAAACTCAATAAAAGAGCACTTATTAATTAGAATTCAGTAGCTACCAACCCACGAAACACAATTAAATAGATGACATGATTCAGTTTCAGCAACGTTAAAAAGAAAAGACAATATATCTCTCCAAAAAATTATGAAACGCTAATCCGCCTGTGTTAAAATAGGGTTGGATATGTAAATAATGGGGGGTTAAGTGAAGAATGGGGTTAACTGTATATGCTTACCCAAAATGCAGCACTTGTCGGAAAGCTCAGAAGTGGTTAGATGAGCATCAACTAGATTATAAAGTTATACATATTGTTGAAAAGCCACCCACAAAGAATGAAATACAAAACCTTATAGCTCAAAGTGATCAGCCTATAAAAAAGTTTTTTAATACTAGTGGGATGAAATACCGTGAGCTAGGCCTAAAGGATAAACTGAAGACGGCCTCTGAAGAGGAAATGTTGGAGTGGCTAGCTTCGGATGGGATGATTTTGAAACGTCCGATTGTGACAGATGGGAATAAAGTAACAGTAGGTTTTCAAGAGGATAAATTTGCTAGTACTTGGCTATAATGAGTATGAGTTTCTTTGTATTAGTCATCGCAACAAATCTGTGAGCAGAATATTTTGGTTTTAATGATATTCCCTATAAAGTAGGAAAATGAAGATTACATAATGGAGGGGTAAAAGATGAGTTTACCAAAAGAATTACGTTATTCAAAAGAGCATGAATGGGTGAAAGAAGAAGGTGGACAAGTACGCATTGGGATCACAGACTTTGCACAATCTGAACTTGGTGATATCGTATTTGTTGAACTTCCAGAAGTAGGGGACGAAATTGAAGTTGATCAGCCCTTTGGAAGTGTCGAATCTGTAAAGACCGTTTCTGAGCTTTATGCTCCTGTAAGTGGAAAAGTAGTGGCTATTAACGAAGAATTAGAAGATAGCCCTGAATTTGTAAATGAATCCCCATATGAAAAGGCGTGGATGATCCTAGTTGAGCTAAGTGATTCTTCCCAACTTGATGATCTTTTATCAGCAGAAGATTATGAAAAGGTCATCACTAAGGAGTAAATTTTTCCACTTAGATCCCCTCATTTTCTGGGTAAAATAGAAATGGGGTGATTTTCATGAGAACCAATCCAAATGGTAAGTGGATGAATAAAAAACAACGTGACGTTGTTAAAGCTCCCCGAAAAGAAAGAAATAATTATCAAACGCCTAAAGCAAGACAGTATGTGGATTGCGATCAAGGCTGGTGTTAAAAGGATAAAAGTAGCAGTGTTTTACACTGCTACTTTTGTGCATTATTTTTTTTAAAAGAAAGGATTCCTATGATGGAAGCAGATCAAAGGATCATTATTGTGGAAGGAAAAACCGACCTCAAACAAGTAAAGAAAATCCTCGAAGAGGATATAGATGTTATTTGTACTTATGGAACATTGGGAGTTGAACGGCTTGAGGAGATGATAGAAGAGTATCAGTTGGACGAATTGGATGTATATATCTTAGTAGATGAGGATGAATCAGGACAAAAACTTCGAAAACAATTGTCAAGAGAGCTTCCACATGCACAACATATTTTCATTGATAAATCCTTTCGTGAAGTAGCTACAACACCTCTAAATCATTTGGCTGTGGCTCTACTAAGTAAAAATTTAAAAGTGAAAACCGAATGGTTAAAATAGGAGGATTCCTATGATTGAAATTTCAGAAGAACAAGCCCTTGAAAGAATGACTAACTATCCTGATGAGTTGACATTGTTATTTTTTGTAAGTCCTTTTTGTTATACATGTAGGGTAGAGGAACGTAAGCTTGAAGTATTAGAAAAAATGATTGCTCCCATGAAAATCATTAAAATAAATGGCATGGTTAGCCCAAATCTAATTGAAAAATTTAAAATTACAAAAGTACCCTCTTTATTACTAGTTAAAGATAATGAATTAAAATCAAGCATTTACACCTTTTATTCCATACCAGAAATTTTCGAGAAAATTAACCGTTTACAAAGTGACTAAATCAGTATTTCTCTAAAAAATGAAAATTGACGGCTAAAAAAGCTTTTAAAAAATCTGTTGACAATCATTTTTTTCGCGTGCTATGATGCAGGAGTATTAAAATTCAAATATTCAATTTAATAACTTTCTCTTATCCAGAGAGGTGGAGGGACTGGCCCTATGAAGCCCGGCAACCGTCAAGCATCTGCTTGAAATGGTGCCAATTCCTGCGAAGTCGAATGACTTTGGCAGATGAGAGAACGACTGAGCGTATTTTCAGCGCCTTTCTGTTCTCTTGTGCAGAAAGGCGCTTTTGTTTTGTCCTCATCCCTACTCAAGGATATTTTGGAGAAAAAGGTTAAAAGTAATTGAAAGGAGGGACCCTTTACATGATAACGATTCAATCGCTTTCTAAAACATATAAAGGGCAGGTCCGTGCTGTAAATGATCTAAACCTTGAAATTAAACAAGGAGAAATCTTTGGCGTGATTGGTTATAGTGGGGCCGGGAAAAGTACCTTTATTCGTTTGCTTAATCGTCTGGAAGAGCCTACCCATGGGTCTGTAAAAATAGGCGGGAAAGATATCACCAAAATGAAACGTAAGGAATTACGTTTAGCCAGACAAGATATAGGAATGATTTTCCAACATTTCAACTTGCTTTGGTCTAGAACAGTACGTCAAAATATTTCCTTCCCACTAGAAATTGCAGGCATCCCTCCCTTTGAAAGAAAGGCACGTGTCGATGAACTCATTGATTTAGTCGGTCTAAAGGGGAGAGAAAATGCATACCCAAGTCAGCTAAGTGGAGGACAAAAACAGAGAGTCGGGATTGCAAGAGCTTTGGCTAACGAACCAAAGGTTTTATTATGTGATGAAGCAACATCTGCTCTTGATCCGGAAACGACAGATTCCATTTTAGACCTTTTGGTAAGTATAAATCAGAAATTGGGTTTAACAATTATTCTAATTACTCATGAAATGCATGTGATTCGAAAGATTTGTCATCGGGTAGCTGTCATGGAGGAAGGGAATATTGTGGAGCAAGGAGATGTTATGAATATTTTCCTTCACCCTCAAAAACCTGTGACTAGGAAGTTTGTCTCTCAGGTGATGGGGGATCCAGATGAACAGGATATTATAGATTCTTTAGTTGAGCACTACGATTATGGAAAAATTGTAAGGCTCCACTTTGTTGGGTCTAAGGCTAATCAAGCTCTGATAAGTGAATTAATAAAAACTTACGATATTACCATCAATATATTGCAAGGGAAAATCACGCAAACACGTGAAGGAGCTTATGGTACCTTGTTTGTTCATATTGAAGGAGAAGAAACAGAGATAGAAAAAGCTATCCGTCATATAGAAAAGACCTCAGTGGAAGTTGAGGTGAAGACCAATGCTTAGTGAACTATTTCCAAATGTAGATTCAGAAGATTTATATGAAGCGACCATTGACACGTTATATATGACTGGTATTTCTGTAGTA
Organism: Bacillaceae bacterium S4-13-56; assembly: GCA_040191315.1. Lineage (NCBI taxonomy): Bacteria > Bacillati > Bacillota > Bacilli > Caryophanales > Bacillaceae > Bacillaceae bacterium S4-13-56. Next base: position 3,724 of record JAWJLM010000031.1, read on the forward strand.
GGTACCTTTATTCTTGGGATTTTATTAGGATTATTATTGTTTTTGACGGCTAAAGGTGGACTTACGAATAGGGTTTTAAATTTAATAACGGCAGTCGTGGTAAATGTCTTTCGTGCCATCCCTTTTATTATTTTGATATTGCTCTTATTCCCTTTTACGGATTGGTTAATGGGAACGATTCGCGGACCAAAGGCAGCACTTCCAGCACTTATTGTTGGGGCAGCACCCTTTTATGGGAGAATGGTCGAGATTGCTTTAAAAGAAGTGGATAAAGGAGTCATTGAGGCTGCCGAAGCCATGGGTGCGAAAATTTCAACCGTCATTTTTAAGGTGCTATTACCCGAGTCAATGCCAGCTCTCATCTCAGGAATTACAGTAACAGCAATTTCTTTAATAGGGTATACAGCAGTTGCTGGAGTTATTGGAGCAGGTGGGTTAGGAGACTTAGCCTACATGAAAGGCTTCCAACGACGTGATTTTGATGTTGTTGTAGCATGTACGATATTAATCGTATTTATTGTATTTGTTTTTCAGTTTATTGGAGATTTCATTTCTAATAAATTAGATAAAAGATAATTAATCAAAAAGGGGAGTTACAACATGAAAAAAGTATGGTTAACAGTAATTAGTGCATTATTTATCCTGGCATTAGCTGCTTGTGGAACAAGTGATGAAAACAGTGCAGACACAGAAAATAATGCAGCAGCAAATCAAGCATCCGAAGAAAATAATACAGCCACAAATGAAGGAACAGAGCAAGAAGAACAAGATTTAGTTACTCTTAAAGTTGGTGCAACTAGCGTTCCTCATGCAGAAGTGTTAGAACAAGCACAGCCATTACTAGAAGAGCAAGGTGTTCAGCTTGAGATTGAAGTATACCAAGATTACCTTCTTCCAAATGAGGATTTAAGCAATGGAGGTCTTGATGCAAACTATTTCCAACATATCCCGTACCTAGAACAACAAATTGCGGATTTCGGTTATGATTTTGTGAATGCTGGTGGAATTCACATTGAACCAATGGGTATTTATTCTAAAAATATTAAAAGCGTAGATGATATTAAAGAGGGAACAGTTGTCATTATGAGCCGTTCCATCGCGGACCATGGCCGTATTCTTTCTTTACTTGAAAGAGAAGGAATCCTTAAGCTTTCAGATGATGTAAATAAAGTAGAAGCAACTGAAGATGACATTGTTGAAAACCCATTAAACCTTGAGTTTGATGCAAGTATTGATGCAGGCTTCCTTCCTGAATATTATGAGAGAGAAGAAGATGCTCTAGTTGCGATCAATACTAACTATGCAATTGAAGCGGGATTAATTCCTACGGAAGATGCACTTATTCTCGAAGGTTCAGAATCACCTTACGTAAATGTGATTGCTGTTCGCAGTGAAGATAAAGAATCAGAAGCTATTCAAAAGCTTGTAGATGTTTTACGTTCTGAAGAAATTCAAAACTTTATTAATGAAAAGTATGAAGGTGCAGTTGTACCTGTAAGCGAATAATATGGAAGATTCCTCCCTTGGATAGAATACTATGGTTAAGGTCAAACTACCTATATCCATTATTCAATGGGAGGATTTTTTGAAGGAAAGAGTGCTGTAAATTCAACCGAATTAGCTTTACCATATTATAAGGAAGAGAATGGATTTTTTCAGAAATATGCCGGATGTAGCTAGTCATACGAAAGATGGCTTTAAGAGGGAAGATTTCTCAAAAGCATAAGTAATTAATGGGGTTAGCTATTGGGATAGCTTCACAAAAGGAGTATTGTATTATTTCTCGCACGAATGGAAGTAATACCCAGCCCAAATCTTAAGTAAAACAGGAAGAGTAGGTAGGGGTTTTACTCCCATGAAAATAAAACATTAAATTAAATTTTCATCCTTATTGGTGAAGTTTGCTTCATGGTTGGCGACCGAATGGTTCAAGAACCTTTAGGTATATCCTTGGGCGCTAACCATCAGTGGAGACCCTGCTGATTGAAGTTTCACTTTATCCTTATCATTAAATAGCAAAAATGTAGGATATCGAAGAATGAGGCAGAAAATCTTACAATATTGCTAAAAAGCATACACAGCTTAAGGCACAGCTTTGCAAATGCTATTCCTTGGGGATATTTTTCTTCAAATCAGTTTTGATGAAAGAATTGATCGTTGCTATACTTGATCATGTAAAAACTCTTGAAGGGAAGGATTTATTATTCAAAACCAATTGGATTTGAATTACACCAATGACATGGAGAAGGCAATGCATCAATCCCACGGAATTGGCTATGAGGAGTACAGTCGAAAGCTTGATCAACGAATAAAAATCGAAAAGCGTAGAGAAATGGAATATCAAAAAAGCTTAAGTTATGCAGCAGATTTTGAGCGTCAGGCTCACCGATAAAAAGTAGAAGGAAAAAGACAGACGGCCTCATTTATTGAGTTCGTCTGTCTTTTTTTTGCAGATAGGAAGAAATAAAAAACTTTTCCTATCTGCATAAGGGTCACTAAGACATTCGTTATAAAAATGGCTTAGTAAATGCTGGATTTTCTAATATTATCACGTTATTTATCTTAAATATTTTTTATAGTTATTTTTTATTCATAGTTATTTTAAATAAGGAGTAATATTGATATCAAAGGGCTTATAAGCTAAGGGTCTACAAAAGTTTGTATTTCTAGCTAAATTAGTTGATAATACAATATAGATGATATAAGATTGTAATGAGAATAGAATGAGAATAAAAAAATTCTATGAAACAAAATTATAGATAAAATGGAGGTATTATTATGGCGGGATCTACTCTTGAAATTAAGGATTTACATGTTTCCATTGAAGGAAAGGAAATTTTAAAAGGTGTTAACCTTACCATAAAAGGTGGAGAATTTCACGTAGTAATGGGTCCAAACGGTACCGGAAAATCCACTCTAGCTTCGGCTATTATGGGTCATCCGAAGTTTGAAGTTACTAAAGGATCGGTTTTGTTAGACGGAGAAGACGTTTTAGAAATGGAAGTAGATGAGCGTGCACGTGCTGGACTATTTCTTGCTATGCAATACCCAAGCGAAATTACTGGTGTGACAAACTCAGACTTTTTACGTTCTTCTATTAATGCACGTCGTGAAGAAGGTGAAGAAATCTCTCTTATGAAGTTCATAAAAGAAATGGACGATAATATGGATTACTTAGAGATGGATAAAAATATGGCACAAAGATACTTAAATGAAGGCTTTTCGGGTGGAGAGAAGAAACGTAATGAAATTCTACAATTAATGATGCTTAAGCCTGCGATTGGAATTCTTGACGAGATTGATTCAGGTCTTGATATTGACGCCTTAAAAGTTGTTTCTAAGGGAATTAACAAGTTACGTAATGAGGATTTTGGATGTTTAATCATTACTCACTACCAGCGTTTATTAAACTATATTACTCCAGACTATGTTCATGTAATGATGCAAGGGCGTGTAGTAAAATCCGGTGGACCTGAGCTTGCACAACATCTTGAAGAAGAAGGTTATGACTGGATCAAACAAGAATTAGGTATTGAAGACGAAACTGTTGGCCAAGAAGCGTAAGAGGGGGGATAGCATGAGCGTAGAAACCGTACTACCATACGAAAAATCCTATGTCGAATCCTTTTCAACCGGCCGCGGCGAACCACGGTGGATGACTTCACTACGTCAACAGGCAATTGAAAAGGCAGAACAATTGGCTTTGCCAAAGCCTGAAAAAACAAAAATTACAGATTGGAACTTCTCACGCTTCAAACACTACGTTGAGGGACAATCTGTTCAGTCTTTTGATGACCTTCCTGCTGAAATCCAGGGGTTGTTGTCAAAGGATGATTTCGCGAAAGCAAATTTATTTATTCAGCGTAACCATACAGCAGCTTATCTATCTCTATCTGATGACCTGAAGAACAAAGGTGTTATTTTTACAGATATGGCGACTGCACTTAAGGAGCATTCTGACCTTGTTCAACGCTATTATATGAAAGAAACTGTTTCCTATGATGAGCATCGTTTAACGGCTCTTCATGCCGCATTAATGAATGGCGGAGCTTTTGTTTATATTCCAAAAAATGTGGAAGTAGAAAAGCCGCTTCAATCAATTTTCTGGCAAGAAGACCCACAAGCTGCCTTATTTAATCACGTGATCATTGTAGCAGAAGAGGGAAGCTCAGTAACTTATGTAGAAAATTATATTTCCTTTAATAATGAGGAAGAAGCTTTTGCTAATATTGTGACTGAGGTTATTGCTCATGATCAAGCTAAGGTTTCCTACGGGGCCGTAGATAATTTTTCAAAAGGAACCACAACCTATGTTAACCGTCGTGGAAACGCACATCGTGATGCTAGAATTGAATGGTCACTTGGTTTAATGAATGACGGAAATACAGTTTCTGAAAACGTTACACATTTGCTTGGAGATAATTCTAGTGCAGATGCAAAGTCTGTATCTGTAGGGCGAGGAAATCAAAAGCAAAACTTCGTATCAAATATCATTCATTTTGGAAAACATTCCGATGGATATATTTTACAACATGGAGTTATGAAAGACTCAGCAAGTTCTATCTTTAATGGAATTGGAAAGATTGAACATGGAGCAACAAAGTCAAGTGCAGAGCAAGAATCCCGTGTTCTTATGTTAAGTAAAGATGCACGTGGGGACGCTAATCCAATTCTTCTTATTGATGAAGATGATGTATCGGCTGGACACGCAGCATCTGTAGGACGTGTAGATCCTGTTCAATTATATTATTTAATGAGTCGCGGTATTACAAAACAAGAAGCTGAACGCTTGGTTATCCATGGTTTCTTAGCACCTGTTGTTGATCAACTTCCTATTGAATCCGTAAAATCACAACTTAAAGAGGTTATTGAAAGGAAAGTGCGGTAAATGATGGACATTAAGGGAATAAAAGAGCAGTTTCCTATACTCAACCAAGAAGTTAATGGTCATCCTTTAGTATATTTGGATAGTGCTGCTACATCTCAAAAACCCCTTAAAGTCATAGAGGCTATTGAAACGTATTACAAAGAGTACAATTCAAATGTACACCGTGGAGTTCATACCTTAGGAACTAGAGCTACTGATGGTTATGAAAAATCTCGAGAAAAGGTTAGAGCCTTTATTGGGGCTAAGCATGTGGAAGAAATTATTTTTACTCGTGGTACCACAACTTCTATTAATACTGTTGCCTACAGTTACGCAAGGGCAAACCTTAAAGAAGGCGATGAGATTGTTATCACACCAATGGAACACCATAGTAATATTATTCCTTGGCAACAAGCAGCCAAAGCTACGGGTGCCACATTAAAATACATCCCATTGCAAGAGGATGGGACTATTACTTTAAAAGATGCTGAAGGAGTCATTACTTCAAACACCAAAATAGTGGCAATGATGCAAGTTTCCAATGTATTAGGAACGGTTAATCCCGTAAAAGAAATTGCTGAAATTGCCCATCGTAATGGTGCAGTACTATTAGTGGATGGAGCACAGAGTACTCCTCATATGCGTATTAATGTACAAGAGCTTGATTGTGATTTCTTTGCTTTTTCAGGACATAAAATGTGTGGTCCTACTGGGATTGGGGTACTATATGGTAAAAAAGCACTGTTAGAAAAAATGGAGCCAGTAGAATTTGGTGGAGAAATGATTGATTTCGTTGAACTTTATGACTCCACTTGGAAAGAACTCCCTTGGAAGTTTGAAGGGGGAACACCAATTATTGCTGGAGCTATAGGTTTGGGAGCAACAATTGATTTCCTAGAGGAAATTGGTCTAGACCATATTTTAGATCATGAAAAGAAATTAACAGCCTACGCCATGGCTGAACTTCAAACTATCCCAGACCTAACGATTTATGGTCCAAAGGAAAGAGCAGGTTTAGTGACTTTCAATTTAGCCGATGTTCATCCTCATGATGTGGCTACTGTATTAGATGCAGAAGGAATTGCTGTTCGAGCAGGACATCATTGTGCACAACCATTGATGAAATGGTTAAAGGTTTCCTCAACAGCTAGAGCAAGTTTTTATTTATACAACACAGAAGAGGATATTGATCGACTTGTTGAAGGATTAAAAAAGACGAAGGAGTATTTTAGCGATGTCTTTTAATAATTTAGATACCTTGTATCGTCAAGTCATCATGGATCATTACAAGAATCCAAGGAACCGTGGGTCAGTCGAAGGTAACCATCTATCCATTGATATGAACAATCCTACATGTGGGGATCGGATTCAATTACAGCTTCAAATTGAAGATGGTCATGTCAAGGATGCAAAATTTGATGGGGAGGGCTGTTCCATCAGTATGTCCTCTGCTTCTATGATGACGCAAACCATCAAAGGAAAGCCGGTAGAAAAAGCTTTAAAATTGTCTAGAATATTTTCTGATATGATGCAAGGAAAAGAGTATGATACAGAAGGCTTGGATTTGGGTGATTTGGAGGCTCTTCAAGGAGTAGCAAAATTCCCAGCACGAATTAAATGTGCGACGTTATGTTGGAAGGCTATGGAAAAGGGCGTTCACGAGAAGGAATAACGAAAAGGAGGTCATAGGAATGGCTAAAAAAGCTCCCGAAATTGGAGAATACAAATACGGGTTTCATGAGAGAGACGTGTCCATTTTCAAAACGGAACGCGGATTGACACCTGCTATTGTTGAGGAAATTTCTAAAATAAAAAATGAACCGCAGTGGATGTTAGATTTTCGTCTAAAATCATTGGAACATTTTTATAGTATGCCAATGCCTCAATGGGGTGGAGATCTTACAGGTTTAAACTTTGATGAGATCACTTATTACGTAAAACCATCTGAGAAATCAGAGAAATCTTGGGATGAGGTTCCAGAGGAGATCAAACGAACTTTTGATAAACTTGGAATTCCCGAAGCTGAACAAAAGTACTTGGCTGGGGTTTCTGCTCAATATGAATCTGAGGTAGTTTATCATAATATGAAAGAAGATCTTCATAAAATGGGAATCGTGTTTAAGGATACAGATTCTGCGCTTAAAGAAAACGAGGATTTATTTAGGGAGCATTTTGGTAAAACTATTCCACCATCAGATAACAAATTTGCTGCCCTAAACTCAGCTGTTTGGTCAGGTGGATCTTTTATCTATGTACCAAAGGGAGTAAAAACAGACACTCCGCTGCAAGCATACTTCCGTATTAATTCTGAGAATATGGGGCAGTTTGAGCGTACGTTAATCATTGTGGATGAAGATGCATCCGTACACTATGTTGAGGGATGTACAGCTCCAGTTTATACAACAAACTCGCTCCACAGTGCAGTTGTTGAAATCATTATTAAAAAAGGTGGATACTGCCGTTATACTACCATCCAAAACTGGGCAAATAACGTATTTAACCTAGTAACAAAGCGTGCTGTCTGTGAAGCAAACGCTACAATGGAATGGGTAGATGGGAATATTGGTTCTAAATTAACCATGAAATATCCAGCTGTTATTCTTAAAGGTGAAGGTGCTCGTGGCATGACATTGTCCATTGCTATTGCTGGTAAGGGGCAACATCAAGACGCTGGAGCAAAAATGCTTCACTTAGCTCCAAACACATCTTCTACTATTGTTTCTAAGTCCATCTCTAAGCATGGTGGCAAAGTAACATACCGTGGAATCGTTCAATTTGGACGAAAAGCTGATGGCGCACGTTCTAATATCGAGTGTGATACGTTAATTATGGATAATAAATCTACTTCAGATACGATCCCATATAATGAAATCCTTAATGATAATATTTCTTTGGAGCATGAAGCCAGAGTATCTAAGGTATCAGAAGAGCAATTGTTCTACCTCATGAGCCGTGGATTAACGCAAGAAGAAGCAACAGAGATGATCGTAATGGGCTTCATCGAACCATTTACAAAAGAACTTCCAATGGAATATGCGGTTGAAATGAACCGCTTAATCAAGTTCGAGATGGAAGGTTCTATTGGTTAAAAATTAAAAACCCTTGATGTGACGGGGTTTAACAAATGATATGATGATGTTTAAAACGGGGTCGTGCCGATTTTGTGCCGATCCCGTTTTATCTTTTGGTGTAGGAAGAGAATTTTTTGAGTTCTTCTTCATTTTTTTCAGTGATATCCAGGTATGTGTCAGCCGTTGTTTTGATCGTTTTGTGGCCTAACCGCTTGAATACATATTTTATGCTTGCTCCTGATTCTAAAAGTAGCACTGCATGAGTATGTCTGAATCCATGAGTGCCTTTGTAAGGTACTTTTGCTTTTTTGCAATACTCTTTAATAGTGTCTCGAATGGTTGATGGAGTTAGATAGTTACCCAAGTAATTCTGAAAGATAATACCATCTTCATTTTGTCTAAACGATTTGTACTTTAGAATGACCTGGTGTTGTTCTAACTTAAACTTTTTAAGCTCTTTCAACAGAACCTCATCAAGTGTAATGGTTCGATAGGACGATGTGTTTTTTAATGATGTGAGTTTAACATTGTTGTTATCGTCCCTGCTGGTTTGCCTTTCTACTGTTAATTTATTTCCTTCAATATCAGTCCATCGTAAAGCCAGAGCTTCGCTGATCCTTAATCCGGTTTGACTCAAAAAATACATGAGCATGTAGTATAATCGATACTCAGAAAATCGTTGGTGTCTGTATGTCTCCATGAAGTCTAATAGTTGATTCAATTCTTCCAGGGAGAAATATTTGATTTCCTTTTTGATTTCAACTTTATCCTTTACTGGAATTCTTAGTTTAGATGTTGGATCCTTATCTAAGATTTTAGAAAAGAAATAGCCCCACAAATGTGAGGGCTATTTCTTATTTAATAACCTGCCTCTTTTAATAACTGGTATAGGATATTAGGGTTAATACCATCTTGTATATAAGGATTGGTGGTCACTCTCCCATATATGTTTCCATTAAGATCATATATGATTGGTGGGTTTTGAGAATATTCATTAAATGCACTGTATGTCGCATACGGGCTTCCATAAGTACCATATTCATTCCATATACTATTACTACGATAAGGGCTTCCGTATGCCCCATATTCGTTGAAGATACTTTCACTATCATATTTATTAGTTGTCAGTTTTCCCAAATAAGTACCTTTATGATTATCTGCAATAAGAATTAAAGTAGTTTGATAGTTTGGTTGTGTGGGAGTTATTGGCAAAGTTGCTGAAACAACATTACTAAAATCAGACTCAACCCCGTTTTTTACTGCAGTAACTTTATAGTACCAAGTCTCTCCAGGGTTTACTCCGGTGTGAATTGCCCCTACTTCAAACTTAGCCTTACTGTTACTATTTTCTAAAAAAGGTAAGTATGCGCCTTCCATTGAATAATTAAAATATACGTGATAGTAGTCAACATTTTGGTCAATAATCCAATTCACTTTAACTTGATCATTAGATGCTAGTGCAACTACCCCTTCTGGAGGAGGGACTATTTTTATATTTGTATCAGTATTGCTTGTATTTATGGTTACTGTTTTTGTGTCTTGTATCCATCCGACTTTTGCTCCTAAAGATTCACCTATAAATCTTATTGGTACAAGCGTCCTTCCGTTTAGTGCAATTGCTGGTACATCCAATAAATATTGCACCCCATTAATTTTTGCTTCTTTTGAATTAAGGGTTAATTCAATTGTTGTAGAACCTTTATGTGCGGTAACCTTTTTCTGTTCTTGGTTCCATTCAACGGTAGCTCCAAGACTTTCAAAAACCCCCCTTAATGGAACAAGTGTTCTTTGATCTTTAACAATCGGTGGTTGATCATATTGCTGCTTTTCGCCATTAATTACGATAGAAATCTCTTCATTGGCAAAGACGTTTTCTTGAAAGACAAAAAAACCACTTAAGAAAAACAATAATACTAATAATACCTTCTTTTTTGAAGTATGCATTAACATTCACCGCCCTTATTTTGTATTTATAAACTTTTAATAGATTCTTAATGTTGTTTCCTAAAATTTTGTTCTTCTTTTATTTTAACATTATTTCTTCTAAATATTTCCTATAATTAATTTTATTCATATGCTCCCTCAGTCTTTATATAAGTTATCATGCTTGGGAACCTTTCATCCGCACTTTCCCTCGAGTATTCCGATCCATCATCCAAACTATCAAGGGCTAAACTCACAGGGTCCTGCTTAATTTTCCCCATTCGTATTTATGCATCAAAACACCAAAGTCATCCTTTGACATTGGTTCAAATTCATCCATTAATTCAATGATTTTTATAATCTTATTACGAGCGTCTTTTATCGTATAGTCCGATTGTTCATCTATTAAATAAATTGCCAAAGATAATAGCTTTCCCATTGCTTTATTTCAGTCGTAATTCTCATGTAATTCCTCAAGATCCATCCTCAATCACTTCCTCTAAGAGTTCTTTGATGTCCTTATCTAATAACGCAGCTAATGTAGCAAGTGTAGTAGCTGGAATAGGTGTATATCCTCTAAGATATCTCTTAACTGTGTTCTTATGTACTTTTAATTCTTCTGCTATATAATCCATTACAAATTTTTTCTTAATCAATTCTTCAGCATATTCACCTTTAAATCTATACTTTTTCGCCATTTATATCACCCTTGTTACTAATTCTATTCAAATTTGTTTTATCCTCTAATCAATTAAGGTTAAAATAGTGACCAAATTTGGTCATATTATGAAACCATAGCCCATAGCATTTATTAACAGGTTAATAATCTTTGAATTTACTAGTTTAGTGTTATTAACCCATTAATAAATAGGAGGGATAGATAGGATGACGACTATCATTGGTGGTGACGTGGGGAAGTATCGAACGAGGTTGGTGTCTGGATTCAATAAGCATGTTCATTCATCTAGAATTATTAGACATGACGATTCTAAAATACTCCACGATTTAAAGGATGGAAAAGACTTTTTAGTCGATTTCAATAAGCAAAAATATTTTGTTGGGGATCTGGCCAAGAGAGAGGGGAAGTTCCACATTCAGTACCGAAACACTTCAAAGGTGCATTATACTACTCTTATCAATCTCATTTGTGGATTGGATAACTTTAAAGATGACAATTTTAAGATTGTACTTAATACACCTATAGGCAACAAAGATAAATCTGAGATTAAAACTCTCAAAAAACTAATTAAAGGAGAGCATAGGATTCCAATTAACGGTGAGGGAAAAAAGATTAATATCGAAGAGGTTGGGATATGGGTAGAAGGTGGAACTGGTTTCTTTGCTCAACCTCGAGGAGGGATTGTCCAGGGATTTGACTTTGGCTCTACTACCACAAATGTATTTTTTTTTGAAGATCGCTATTTCATAAATGAAAAGAGTTTAACCATTCCGTATGGGATTGAAAACTCTAAAGAAATTGCTAAAAATCCATGTGCTTTCATGGAATCTATCTATTCTCAATTGTCCAATGATTATCAGCCAATGAATGACACCTTGGTATTGGGAGGTGGTCATAGAGTTATGTTCGATTTTGTTAAAGAATACTACCCTAAAGCTTACTTATCGGATGATCCCGATTTTGACACAGCAAAGGGATTATACGTATTAGCGAGGAATCAATATGGCCGATAAATATGAAAGATTACAGTGTCCTTTAAATAAAGAAATTCCAGAGCAGGCGGATCTGTACAAATATGTAATTGACCAAACTGGAGGGAAAGGAATAGGTGAGTTTTTGAGGAGTTTAATCCGTCTGCATAGAGAGGGGAGGTTGATTCTAACTCAACTTAACTTTGAGCAAGTAAATACAGATCCAGTAATTGAGGAGGATACCAATTACATGGATAACCTGGTCTTATAAACCTTCTCCCCATCCAAAAAAGGAGTGACCAAACGACCAAGAGACCAACGACCATGAGCTTTTTTTACTTTTCACTTAAATTTGTAAGAAGGGAGAGATGTAAAGTGAGAGAGTCAACTTTATTTGAGAGACCAACTGTAGCTGTTAAACCTAAAATTTATACGCAAAAAACTCCAACAAAAAAAACTCGTAAAACTCGATCAGATAAAAAGCATGACATTAAGCTTAAACTTTCCAAAGAAGATAAGCAGCTGCTCAAATTAAAAGCTATGGATCATCATATGAGTATCACAGCTTTTGCTTCGCAGGTAGTAAAACAGGAGCTTATTCGCGAGCAAGATTCAGAAGACAAGGAATACCCGAAGGATGGATCCTTCGTCCATGTAGTTTTGGAAAATGGTTTTTTTGAGATGGTAAAGACCTTATCTACAGAATGGGATTTGTCATATAGAAAGACGACCCATCGAGTTGTTAAGCATTATATTGATCGTCAGCTTGGTCCAAAAATAAAGGACTGGAGGGAAACAAATGCAATTTAGTTAGGTGAATGTGATTGAGGAAGAAGAGTGGATATTAGCCAATCGTAGGGAATCAGAATCAATGAAGTTAGTTGGGAGACTATTTTACAGAATGCTTTACCCTCGTAATCCTATGCATACTTTCTCTTTTTACGTCCCAAAGTACCTTTATTTAAGAGGTGTCTCATTTGCTGAAGATATAGCTTATGAAACTGAAAAGGATTTTGACATAGGAAATTTAACTTCTTTATTATATAAAGACTTTTTGGAGTATGTGAAAAGAACGAATAATATCCATAGTGTATTTACAAGACTCAAAGCTGGGGATTTAAGTCCAACATCAATCAAGCCGTATCAATCTGAGGATGTATAATGGAGTTCTTTTTGAAGAATTAAGAGGTTATGAGGAGATAAGGACCAGGATTGAACATAAAGATGCGCTAAGAGGAGAGTTTCTCCTTCGAGATATGTTAGGAATTTATCAGGACCACAGTATTACTCTTGAGAATATCCTAGAAATAGTCTATTGTGACTTTATCGATGATTATAGAAAAGGATTGATCAAAAGACCAATCCAAAAGGTTATTCAATATTTGTAATTTGTGCCGACACAGATTGGAAAGGTTTAAAAATCTATGAAACTATAAATCTTAAAAACGTTGATTTATCGCCATTTGTATAATTGTTTATAAACGTTTAAACCCCGTCATTAATCAAGTTCGAAATGGAAGGTTCTATCGGTTAATCTTTTATATTGAAAAGGAGTTGCACCTGTCTGGGGGCAGCTCTTTTTTTAGTATCAGAATTAATCCTGTATGGTTAAAACGCGATACCGTTGGTCTGTGATAATCGGCCCACCGAAAACATTTGTCGCAACACCGAACTGACTCGCATCCTGTGGGCCTCACCTCCTTACGTCGCTGGTCAAGGACCCTTGCACTTTTTTTATTGAGATGATGTGCGGTTTGGATAAAATAGGGATAGACGCGCCGCCAAGCAAAATAGACGCGCAAATCCCGCAAAGTGACGCGCGCCGCCCTGAATTTGACGCACGGAATAGGGATAGACGCGCCGCCAAGCAAAATAGACGCGCAAATCCCGCAAAGTGACGCGCGCCGCCCCGAATTCGACGCACGGAATAGGAATAGACGCGCCGCCAAGCAAAATAGACGCGCAAATCCAGCAAAGTGACGCGCGCCGCCCCGAATTTGACGCACGGAATAGGGATAGACGCGCCGCCAAGCAAAATAGACGCGCAAATCCCGCAAAGTGACGCGCGCCGCCCCGAATTCGACGCACGGAATAGGAATAGACGCGCCGCCAAGCAAAATAGACGCGCAAATCCAGCAAAGTGACGCGCGCCGCCCCGAATTTGACGCACGGAATAGGGATAGACGCGCCGCCAAGCAAAATAGACGCGCAAATCCCGCAAAGTGACGCGCGCCGCCCCGAATTCGACGCACGGAATAGGAATAGACGCGCCGCCAAGCAAAATAGACGCGCAAATCCAGCAAAGTGACGCGCGCCGCCCCGAATTTGACGCACGGAATAGGGATAGACGCGCCGCCAAGCAAAATAGACGCGCAAATCCCGCAAAGTGACGCGCGCCGCCCCGAATTCGACGCACGGAATAGGGATAGACGCGCCGCCAAGCAAAATAGACGCGCAAATCCCGCAAAGTGACGCGCGCCGCCCCGAATTCGACGCACGGAATAGGGATAGACGCGCCGCCAAGCAAAATAGACGCGCAAATCCCGCAAAGTGACGCGCGCCGCCCCGAATTCGACGCACGGAATAGGGATAGACGCGCCGCCAAGCAAAATAGACGCGCAAATCCCGCAAAGTGACGCGCGCCGCCCCGAATTCGACGCACGGAATAGGGATAGACGCGCCATCAAGTAAGATAGACGCGCAAATCCCGCAAAGTGACGCGCGCCGCCCCGAATTCGACGCACGGAATAGGGATAGACGCGCCGCCAAGCAAAATAGACGCGCAAATCCCGCAAATAGACGCACCGCCCCAAATTTGACGCACGGAATAGGGATAGACGCGCCGCCAAGCAAAATAGACGCGCAAATCCCGCAAAGTGACGCGCGCCGCCCTGAATTCGACGCACGGAATAGGGATAGACGCGCCGCAAGCTAGATAGACGCGCAAATCCCGCAAAGTGACGCGCACCGCCCCAAATTCGACGCACGGAATTCGGATAGACGCGCCACCAAGCAAAATAGACGCGCAAATCCAGCAAAGTGACGCGCGCCGCCCCAAATTCGACGCACGGAATTCGGATAGACGCGCCACCAAGCAAAATAGACGCGCAAATCCCGCAAATAGACGCGCGCCGCCCCGAATTCACATCAAGAAGACTCTCCGGAATAGCGGTAACGTCCTCAATTCTTGCATGTAAACGATTAATGTAGAATACTTATCTATAAGAGTTATGAACAATCCATGATAAAATAAAGATAGATCATGAATATTTGGAGTGGATGGTTGTGGAGAAAATTTCAATTTTTTATACGAACGATTTACATAGTCATTTTGAAAATTGGCCTTCTATCATCGGACGATGGAAAAGGGAATATAAGAGGCCACTTCAACCGAATGAAACGCGATTTTTGTTGGATGTGGGAGATCATATGGATAGATTTCACCCCATCTCTGAGGAAAGCTTAGGAAAAAGTAACGTACAGATACTAAATAAAGCTAATTATAATTGTGTGACGATCGGAAATAACGAGGGGATTACATTAGAGGGGAGAGATTTTTATCATCTTTATGATGAGGCGCAATTTGATGTTGTGTGTGCAAATATCTCGTCACAGACTGAACCGCAGCCTTCATGGTTAACCCCTTATCAAATTTATAATACACAGCTTGGAACAAAGATTGGAATTATTGGTCTAACAGCTCCATTTACGCCTTTCTATCATCCAAATGGTTGGGATGTTTTTCAACCATTAGAGATACTGGAAAAGTACATTCCTATCCTTAAGAAAAAGGCTGATATCATTATCCTTCTCTCGCATCTAGGAATCAATGAAGATGAAGAAATTGCACGCCAGTTTCCGGAAATCAACCTGATTATTGGTGGGCATACACATCATCTTCTGAAAAAGGGAAAGAAAGTTGGAAATACTCTTTTAACTGCAGCTGGTAAATTCGGTTTATATACCGGTGAAGCCTATCTTACATGGAATCCAGAAACTCAATTGGTAGAAAAGGCTGAAGCTTATGCAACTTCAATTGAAACGGAGGAAAAGGATGAACTAACGGAACAAATGCTAAAAAAATTGAGTGAACAGGCAGTATCTGAACTTAATCATCCTTTCATGAATTTAAAAAAAGATTTACAAGTTAACTGGTTTGAAGAAAATGAACTTATTATGCTTTTAACAGAGGTTATGAAAAAATGGACAGATTCGGATGTGGCTATGTTAAATGGCGGAGTCCTTTTAGAGGGCCTTCCATCTGGTCCTGTTTCTAAATTCGATCTACTACGAATATGTCCACATCCAATCAATCCTTGTAAAATCAATGTTACTGGAGAAGAGTTAAAGGAGATTGTTCGAGTCGCTTTTACGAAGGAAATTCAGAATTTCGAATTAAAAGGTTTTGGTTTCCGTGGGAAGGTTATTGGTCGGATGATGTTTTCTGGAATAGATGTTCAAACTAGCATAGACTCAGACGGAGAAGAAAGGGTTAAACATATACAATATAGAGGGGCACCTGTTGATCCAAATCAAAGACTTTCCCTTTGTGTACCGGACACTTTTACTTTTGGTTACTTCTTTCCAGAGATTGTTCGAGCACCAGATAAACAATATTTTTTACCAGAGATGTTGCGCGACCTATTAAAAATTGCATTGTTAAATGAGTAATGTGACTAGCACATTTCTCTCCTATACCCATATAGTAAAAGAGGAGGGAGATGATGCTATGATACAGCTTGAACCAATCATAATTAATGGGCACATGTTTAAAGGTGTATCTGTAAAACTACCTAAAACCAATTTATTAACAATTTCAAATGAAAATGGATATATAATGTGTGGTGCGCTTGATGTGGATTTATTAAATGAGAAATTACTAGATCGAAAAATAGTAGGAGCTAGAGCGATTGGGGTAAGAAGTCTCGAAGATCTCTTAGAAGCACCTTTAAATAAAGTTACTGTAGAAGCGAAAAGAAAATACGGTTGGGAACCAGGGATGATTGGAAGAGAAGCATTGCTACGTTTAGTGGATGAAAGTAATTAGGGAGAAATATGCGTTAAATTATCATTTTATGGAAGAACCTGTTGGGGATTACCCTAAAATCAGGTTCTTTTTTGCTATTCATGAAAAAAATGAGTTTTTTTGTAAAATATTTCGTTATAATAGAAGTAAAACAATGTCTATTAAACCAATTATGTTAGGGGATATAGAATGAGGCTATTTAGAATTGAGTCATTGAAAGTAGGTGACAAGCTAAGTCGACCAATTTATAATGTTAATGGTCGTGTACTAATTCGTCAAGGAGTGGCACTTACTGCGAAAATGATAGAGCGGTTGATGGAGATGAAAATTTCATATATTTATGTAGAAGACCCAGATACCGATGATATTCAGCATCATTATCCAATCTCAGAAGAAGTAAGACAAAATGCAATGACCTCAATCAAGGAATCTCTTGGACAGATTAGAGATAATGGAAATTTGTCAAAATCCTATATCTTTGAAAAAACAGAGAAGAAAATGATGGAAGTGGTTCGCAGCATTTTAACAGAATTTAATAGTAATAAACAAGTTATCTCTTTGTTATCGGATGTCTATACATATGATGATTATATTTACACTCATTCCTTAAATGTAACGATATACTCTATAGCATTAGGAACTGAATTGAATTATAACGCAAAGCAATTAGAACAAATTGGATTTGGTGCTATCTTACATGATGTAGGTAAAATGCTGGTCCCTAAAGAAATTCTTTTAAAAAAGGAAAGACTTACGGATGAAGAATTTTCCATAATCAAAAAGCACTCAGAGGACGGCTTTGAGGTGTTACGTAAGGCAGCAAATATCCCTCTAGTTGCTGCACATTGTGCCTATCAGCATCACGAGAGGATAAATGGTTCAGGTTATCCAAGAGGGATTAAAGGGGACGCTATTCATCCTTATGCTAAAATTATAGGGATAGCAGACGTCTTTGATGCCGTCACTAGTGATCGAGTCTACAGGGGAGCAATGCTGCCTCATGAAGCGTTAGAAATCCTTTATGCAGGTTCAGGTACATTATTTGATCAAGAGATGGTGGAATCCTTTAGAAGAAGTGTGGCAGTCTATCCTAATGGACTTGGAGTTGCTTTAAGTGATGGTAGTCAAGGCGTTATTGCACGGCAGAATCCTCACTTGTGCGATCGTCCTATAGTTAGAGTGTTGGAGAAAGATGGTAAACGCTTATCGCAACATTATGAGATTGATCTCTCGAAAGAATTAAATATAATTATTAAAGATTGCGATACAACCATCCCAGCAAAAGCAGTAAAAATTTAATTTTAAAATAGGAAAACCCCCTTCCCTTTTTGCATATGCATTTAATGGAGGGGGTATTTATGTGAGAAAGTACCGTCGATTTAAAACAAAGGGTGGACCACCTTCTTTTGGACAGGTGTTTGTCATTACCGCTCTTTTTTTTATAATCACAACAGGGGTCAGCTTATGGGTTATAAATGAAGGAATTGAACCAACCTTAATGAGCATTGCAAAAACAAAAACAGAGCAATATGCTAAGGAAGCAATTAATGAGGCAGTTAGTAAAAAAATAGCTGATGAATTACAACCACAAGAGGTTGTGATCATAGAAAAGAATTCCGAAGGTGAACCTGTATTTGTAAGGTGGAACTCAGTCATTATCAATGAAGTTTTACGGGCAACTACAAATCGGGTTCAAAATTACTTGCATCGTCTTGAACAGGGAGAGGCTGATCCATCAAGTAATTCTCTGGATATCGATGATGATAGTTTGGAGGGAAATAGTCAAAAAAGAGATCCGACAATAACCAGGATTCCTATTGGTCAGGCAACAAATAATAGTATACTTGCAAACCTCGGGCCTAGAGTTCCGGTTACTTTTAAAGTTATTGGTTCCGTGCAGTCAGATGTTGTTAGGAAAATGGAAGCAAAGGCAATAAACTCTGTTTTCTATGATTTATCCATTAGTTTAGCAGTTACCGTCCAAATCGTCATTCCTTTTGCCACAGATGAAACTGTAGTTACAACAGACATCCCTATTGATTCTGGGTTTATCCCAATGGACGTTCCCTATTACTATAATGGCGGAAGTGAAGGGAACAATCCTGATGTAACGTTACCTTTTGATAATTCACTTGAAGGAGATTTGCCATGATTGTCGAAATGTGTTAAAATACCTTTGATTTTATATCTGAATAAACCTTATCTATTCGATGAGGTAGAGGCGCGAATCACATAAGTATGAAGTGGGAGAATGACAACTATGATCACTTCAGAAAGGGTTGATTTGCCGAAGTATAAAAGAGGGTCAACGTCTTTTATATTGGTGTCATCTTTAAGAAGGAGGACACTGTCACGAAGTAATTACTATTTTTATTTCGTGGAGCGCTACTGATCGTGATGGAGATAACCGGATCATACTTACTAAAGGGGGATGATAGTTATTTTCTATCATTGCCTTTTTTGCGTTCATAAGCTCCTTGAGTAAAAGGCCTCTCCTCTAAGAATAAGCGGTTATAAAAAAATTGGAGGGGTAAACATGGAAGGAACAATTTTTTCACTAGTGCCACCGCTCGTTATGATTATCCTCGTCCTTTCGACAAGAAAAGTTCTTTTGTCACTTGGAACGGGAATTGTAGTAGGCGCATTTTTTATTCACGATTTTTCTCCAGTCCAATCATTACAAGAAATTTGGACGACCTTTTACACACTATTCTGGTCTGCAGAGGATGGTTTGAATAGTGGTACATGGTATTTGTTTGCGTTTCTAATATTCTTAGGAATGACAACGGCCCTTATCAGTGCGACCGGTGGAAATCAAGCCTTTGGTAAATGGGCGGTTTCTCATGTGAAGAGCAGAACAGGTGCACAGGTTGTACCTGCAGTTCTAGGTCTCATTATTTTTATCGACGATTATTTTAATAGTTTAGCCGTTGGACAAGTCAGTCGCCCAATTACGGACCGACATAAAGTGTCTCGTGCGAAATTAGCTTACTTTATTGATTCAACTTCTGCACCAATTTGTGTCGTTTCACCGATATCAAGTTGGGGCGCAACTATTATTGGTTTAATAGGTACATCCCTTGTAACTCATGAGATAACAGAATATGGATCGTTTGAAGCGTTTATTCGAATGATTCCGATGAATCTATATGTAGTTACTGCTTTATTATTGGTATTTTTGACTGCATTCCTCAAAATGGACATTGGACCTATGAGAGCGCATGAAGAACGTGCGATTAAAACAGGAGAAGTTATTAACCCTGAACGCTCTAATATTCCTGGAAATCTTAGTGAAGATATTTTCCAACATACGAACGGAAAAATTTATCACCTGTTATTACCTATCATTATTTTAATTGTGGCTACAGTTGGTGCAATGATTTACACTGGTGTTCAAAATGCAGAGGGTGCAGTCACGTGGTTGTCTGTTTTTGAAAATACAGATGTTCTTTTCTCTTTATTTGTTGGAGGCTTAATTACCGTTATTGTTGGAGTTGTCCTATATGTATTACAAACGTCACCTAAAGCTAACCTTGGCAAAACTTTATCAGAGGGTGCGAAATCCATGTTACCTGCGATTTACATTTTGGTATTAGCATGGATGATCGGAACCATTATTGATCTAATTGGAACAGGCGAATATCTTGGACAAGTCGTTCAAGAATCAGCAATGGATGCTGCCTATTTACCTCTTGTAATTTTTATCGCCGCTGGATTTATGGCATTTGCAACGGGGACATCTTGGGGAACCTTTGGAATTATGATTCCAATTGCTGGTGATGTTGCAGCAGTTGTGGATCCATCCATTTTCTTACCAACTTTAGCAGCTGTTCTAGCTGGATCTGTATTTGGTGACCATTGCTCCCCAATATCAGATACAACCATTCTGTCTTCAACAGGAGCTGGATCCAATCATATGGATCACGTGATTACTCAACTACCATATGCTTTGATTGCTGCAGGAGCCTCAGCTACTGGTTATATTGTTTTAGGTGTAAGCGGAAGCTTTTTATTGGCTTTTGTTGTACCAGTAGTCTTAATATTGGGAATTGCGCTTGTCATTCACTCTAAAAATTCAAAAGTAGCAATATAAATATATTTTTGAGGGATGCCCTAGTTAGGGTATCCCTTTTGTTACAAGACAAGAAAAGTATAACATCTGTCTAGCTTAACGAAAAAAATTCGCTAAAGTCCATCTCGGTTTTGCCCCAACTAGTTGCAGCAAGGAAAAGCTACTAAAGCTTTTTCCCAGAAAATTCTTGTTTCAAGGGGAGACTAAAGTCTGTTGTCGCAAAACAGGAAAGATACACGGAAGTTTTTCGAAATGATATGTGCAAAATCAGGAAGAAGACGCGTGCCATAAGAAAGTAAATGAACAAATTATCAGCTAGAAAGATCAGTACGATCCAATCACTCCTCCTAATAGACTATAACCCCATATCAAAACTAAATTCATCAAGCAAAACTCACATAACTATTAAAGAACACACTCGCATTTTCCTAACTTTTCGGGGAAATTCGTTGAAATTAACAAAAAACTTCCTTTGACAAGCATAAATGTACTAGTTATAATCTAAATATTAATAAGTCAGAAAAAAATAAAAATTTTAAACATTCTCTTAATACTTCCATTAAGAGGAAAAAACAATGGGGAGGTTTAGGCATGAATGAACGTGCACAGTGGGGGACTCGTGCTGGCTTTTTACTAGCAGCTATGGGTTCTGCAATTGGTTTGGGAAACATTTGGCGTTTTCCAGCTACTGCTTATGAAAATGGAGGTGGAGCATTCTTTTTGCCATATTTATTTGCTCTTCTTACCGCGGGTATTCCGTTATTAATTATGGAATACACAATAGGACATAAGTTTAGAGGATCAGCACCAAAATCCTATGGCCGCTTGAATAAAGGCCTTGAATGGATAGGTTGGTGGCAGGTCGGGGTTTCATTCGTTATTTCTTGTTATTATCCTGTTATTATTGCATGGGCAGCAATGTATGCTTACTTTTCATTTGGAACCAAATGGGGGAATGATCCAACTGCATTTTTCGTTGGAGATTACTTAAACTTAGCAGATGCTGGAGTTTTTGGCTCAATGGTTTCAGGAGTTTTGTTGCCACTCCTCGGAGTGTGGGCAGTAGTATTTATTATTTTAGGATTAGGTATTAAGAAAGGTATTGAAATTGCCAATAAGATTTTTATTCCTGCACTTTTAGTTATATTTTTAATTATAGTAATTAAAGCTGTAACCTTACCAGGTGCCTTGGATGGATTGAATGCTTTCTTCCAACCAGATTGGTCAAGAATTACAGATGGTAAAGTATGGGTAGCAGCATATGGTCAAATCTTCTTTAGTTTATCGATTGCGTTTGCGATTATGATCACATACTCTTCTTACCTACCAAAGAAATCAGATATTACAAATAATGCTTTTATAACTGGTTTTGCAAATTCTTCATTTGAATTGTTAGCAGGTATTGGTGTTTTTGCAACCTTAGGGTTTATGGCAAGTCAAACAGATCAGGCAGTAGCAGATGTTGTAAGTGGTGGTGTTGGCCTAGCCTTTATGGTATTTCCAGAAATTATTAATCAGATGGGTTCTTGGTCTAGTGCTTTTGGAGTACTATTCTTTGGATCACTTGTTTTGGCTGGTTTATCATCTCTGGTTTCCATATCAGAAACCTATGTTGCTGGTCTTCAAGAAAAATTTAATATCTCACGTGGAGCAGCTGTTGGAAGTGGTGTAGGACTTGCTGCGATTCTATCCATGTTTTTTGCGAATCAAGGCGGACTTAACTTATTAGATACTGTAGACTATTTTATAAATAATTATGGTGTAGCTTTATCAGGTTTATTTGAAGTAGTTGCAATTGCTTGGTTTGCAAAATCATTAAAAGATTTACAAGGCCACGCAGATACTATGTCAGATATAAAACTGGGTCTATGGTGGAGAGCTTGTTTAGGAATAATTACACCAGTAGTTCTTGGATACATGATGATTCAAAATCTTAAGACTGATATTGTTGGATCAATTAATCCTGAGACAGGGGAACGAGTATTCTATGGTGGATACCCACTTGAATATTTGTTTAACTATGGATGGCTAGTTGCTATTGGGGCTATGTTTATAGGTGCATTATTAACACTTAAAAAATGGCCAAATAATGACTTGAACTATGACGTTAACAATGATCAATCTAAGGAGGTGGCTCAATAATGACAGGTTCAGCTGTGATTATGATGGTCATCGGTATGGTCATTATTTGGGGAGGATTAACTGCCTCGGTTGTTCATGCAGTAAAGAAGGCAAAGCAAACTTAATATGTGTTAGTAAAGTCTGAGGTCCTGTAATCTGGGACTTCGGGCTTTTTCTATGTAGAAAATAAATAAAAAGGTGATTCCTCTTAATTAACATTTAGTGGAATCACCTTGCTCTCCATTTATTTATCCATCCTCTCCCATTTTCTTAAGAATGGGTAAGGATCAAAGGACCATTCGGAGTATCCATTATCTTTATACATACCATAGTGAAGGTGTGGAGGAAATTTTCCGCTTGTTCCGGGAGGACCGTAACCTGTGGCACCTACTGATCCAATAACATCTCCAGGTTTGACGATTTGTCCAACCTCAACACCGTCTGCGAATCCATTTAAGTGTGCATAATAATGGTAGATATTATGAATGTCACGAATTCCAATTCTCCAACCACCAAAGCGGTTCCAACCCTTAATTTCAATAACACCATAAGTAGTTGATCGAACAGGAACTCCGTAATTAGCAAAAATATCGGTCCCTTCATGAATTCTGCGTCCACCAAATCCTCTCCCGTCTCCCCATGTACTACGATAACTGTAATTATAATTTTTAGGAAGAGGGAAGACACGGTCTTCTAAAACGATGGAGTCATTAGCTTTAAACACACGCGCATTGTAGATTATCCCTTGGACATTTAAGTCTCTTTCATAAAAGTGCCATAGGGCAATTTTGATATCATCCTTTGATCGTCCGTACTGTAAAAAATAATGACCAATAGAGGCCAAAATATCTTCATCATTTGTACGGTCAGCAAAACCATCGCCGTCACCATCTCTTCCCATACCTTCAAAAAAAGCAATTTGATACTCTTTTTGCTTATCAGTTTGAGAAGGATTTAATGGACCTGCCCATTTATCTTCTGGAATTTGTATAGAAATCACACCATCTGAGATTTTTTCTTTATAGATTTGTCGTTCATACTGATCGATGGCTGCATAATAGTACCATGGGATTTGAGTTATGGTTTCCATTTTTTTGAATAAGGCCATTCGTTTTGCAGCTTCATCTTCGTTTTCATTTGCTTGAAATGTGGTTGGTGAAATCAATAAAAAAAGAAAGAGTATAGCTAATGTAATTTTTCCTCGGAAAATAAGCATCGATTCAACTCCTTAGGGATAAGAACTATTTTTAGTGTGAGAAAAATATAGAAAAACATAAGTGAGGATTTTTGGAAATAAGACTTAAAAATAGAGGCTTACCAATCCGGTAAGCCTCATGAGGTGTCTTATTGCATTGGGGAAGTGTTGTATCTCTGTTCCATTTCTCTATTAAGTCCGTTCCCTTCCTCCCCTTGGGGAGTTGTGGTGATCATTCGACGAATCGTCTCTTCTATAACATTTTCATAATTGTTAGAACGTGTTGAAGTGCTACTTAGACGGTTTAAGTCTTGATAAGCATTGTCTCTATCCGTTACATAAACTTCATACCACCCAGGAACTACGGAGTAGGCTGTTCTTTTTGTATTTAGAAGTTGTTTTTCGCGATCTAAATTTCCATCTCCATTTGGCTCATAGGCAATTAGAACTTCTTCATCTGTAACAAGGGTTGCTACCTCGTTATAGCCATCTAAAGTAAGCAACATTCTTGTGATCATATCAGCTGCTTTTTCTCGATCAATGACCATTTCGAAATTTTGATCTTCTCGATCAATTTGTGTTACATCGTAACGTACATATCCAAATCGATCTTGAGATACATCATTTTCTCTTTGGTAATTAACTACAGAAGGATTATACCCTTCTTGAATATTGTTGTTTCCTATAAATGGATCTTCGTGTCCATTAAAGGAATCCTGCCCTTCGTCCACCATATCCTGGGCACAGCCCGTTGCCAGAATAGCGGAAGTACACAGAAAAGTGGCCAATCGTTTATACCCTTTATTCATCCGAAAAACCTCCCGCTAAATATATACTTTTCTCCTCTCTGTTTTATCATTTGTCGGAATCAATGTTTCATCCAAGGAAATTCCTACAGGAGAATGTTCACCTTTTAGGTCAAAATGTGGTAAACTAAGACAAAGCTAGAGGTGATTACAATGAGTGTAGTTCAAGTTCAAGGGAAATGTTACGAGGTCATTGAGAATTATAGAGAGGCTTTTGATGAACAGCCCTTTGTTGAGCGGTATAGTGATATTTTATCTAAGTATGACTTTATAATCGGTGACTGGGGCTATGGTCAATTAAGGCTTAAGGGATTTTTCGATGATCAAAATTCAAAAGCAACCTTTGATACTAAAATAAGCACCTTACCTGAATACCTTTATGAGTATTGTAATTTTGGATGTGCTTATTTTGTGGTCAAGCAGGTGGAATGTCCACCAGAACTAGTGGAAGAATAGTTTAAAACTAGAAAAACTGAGATTATAAGTCCTAATAGGAAAAGCCTCATTTTTTTCATGTACTATCGACCGACTTAAGTTATATTTTTGATAGTATAAAAAAAGCAACCCAGCTGGGTTGTTTTTTAACAAGATAAGAAAGCAAAATTTGTCTGGCTCCAGCGCCCTATCGACTAGAGGCGGTTCCCTCCTCTCATTCGATAAGTCAACATCGATGAAGGAGGTTCGGGTAAAAACTCGACATCCGATTACTCGGCCCACCGAAAACATTTGTCGCAACACCGAACTGACTCGCAGGATGCGAGCCCTCGTGAACCGTGTTTCCTTTATCTCAGAGGATCGTAGGCGTTGCCACATCGTGTGGCAACGCCTACGTGACCCACATCCTGTGGGCCTCACCGCCTTACGTCGATGGTCGAGGGCACTTGCGCTTTTCTAAATGACTTCTTTTAAGAAATCCCTAAGTTCATCAGCTTCAACTTCTGATAAATTATACGCATGCTCAAGGTAACCTGGTTCTTCTACGTCATCTTGACCAATAATTGCAAAACGATTTCCTTGAATATCAAGAACTATTTTTTTCCCAAAATATCTGTCAGTTGTTATTATCGCTAAATCAAATCGATTATATTCACCCACGAAGCTTACAAAACGACTATCAACAGAATTGTTTTCATCATACAAAAAGAAACGCTCTTCGCTCATTTCAATCCCCCTTACCACCGTTCTTATTTGACATATGTTTTATCATAACAAACCTTTGGATAAAGGTAAATTATGATATGATTAAACATTGAAAAGGAGATGAGAAAAAACATGTATTTCATTGATCGTGCTAAAATAGATTCTACACTAACCTATATGGATGAAATTTTAAATCAATTCAAAAGTCAACATACTTTTTCTTCTTCCATTGAAAAGTTAGGGCTTGAAAGAATTGTTCATATGTGGATTGAAGCATTTATTGATGTAGGTAACATGATGATCGATGGTTTCATTATGCGAGATCCAGGTAGTTATGAGGATATTATTGATATTCTCGTAGATGAACAAGTGCTAAAGGGACAGGATTCAGACGTTTATAAAACTGTAGTTAAGCTCCGTTCTATTCTTTTAAGGGAATACATTAGTTTAAATCATGACGAAATTTCAAGAAAGTTTTCGGAATCTGTATCTGTATTATCTACTTACTCGTCATCTGTAAGAAAGTATGTTAATGAGGAATTAGGACCTGTTCATGCTTTTAAAAATAGTGATCAAAGTTAACTTTCGAAATATTGTCATATAAATAACAACTTAATGATGGAAACTTTTTATATAATGGAAGAAAAAGGAGGGGATGAAGAGTGGGAGGAAAAACATCAACAAAGGATTTAATTCTGATCATGTTAAAAAAAGAAAAACAATTAACCGTACCTGAGATGGCAGAACGTCTTGGAATCACAGAGATGGCTGTGAGACGACACTTGCATACTTTAGAACATGATCATTTTATACGTTCCCAATTAGTACGAAAATCAATGGGTAGGCCCTCAAGTTTGTATCTTTTAGATGAAAGAGCAAAGGACGTGTTTCCCAATCATTATCAAAACTTCTCTCTCGACATCTTACGCTCCATTGAAGAAATGGATGGAAAGGAAAAAGTCCATGATTTGCTGCGCCATCGAATTCAAGAAAGTGCTCCTTTATATAAAAAATATCTAACTCAGCCGACATTGTGGGAGCGTATTCAAAAATTAGCAGAAGTTCAAGAGAATAGTGGATACATGGTTGAATTAACAGAGAATGAGCAAGAATACTCGCTCAGACAATTTAATTGCCCAGTTGAAAGAATCGCGGAGGATTACCAGAATCTGTGCAAGCTCGAGGTTGGTTTATTTCAAGAGGTTTTGGATCATAAAGAAATTAAAGCAGCTTCCTGTATTGTTCGAGGTGAGGCGTGCTGTGAATTCAAAATTAAGAAGACAGTTGAAAATTAATGCGAAATGTTTAATGATAGGAGAGGTAGAAGAAATGTCTATCTCTCTTTTCTTACGCACAAAATAAAGCAAAGACCTGATTTAAAAGGAGAATTAATATGAATCAATATAAAGGATATTTAATTGACCTAGATGGAACAATGTATCGTGGTTCAGAAAGAATAGAAGCCGCAGGAAGATTCGTAAAACGACTTCATGAACAAAGTATTCCTTATCTGTTTGTCACTAATAATTCGACAAAAAAACAAGAAGATGTAGCGAAAGTTTTGTCTCATCATAATATTATAGCTGATCCGTCTATGATTGTAACAACTAGTATGGCAACAGCTAGTTATATCCATGACCAAAAGCCGAATGCCACAGTATATGCAGTTGGAGAAGAAGGACTCTTTCATGCCCTTCGAGAAACGGGTCATATTGTAACAGACCAACCAGAAGCTGACTTTGTAGTTATTGGCCTTGATCGGGCAGTGACCTATGAGAAATTAGCTAGAGCATGTTTAGCAGTGAGGAATGGTGCAACGTTTATTTCTACAAATGGAGATGTAGCACTTCCGACTGAAAGAGGGCTTCTGCCTGGAAACGGATCGATTACATCTGTTGTGACCGTATCTACAGGACAACAGCCAATTTTTATAGGGAAGCCCGAATCTGTTATTACAGAACAGGCTCTAAAAATAATCCAACTACAGAAAGAAGAGGTTGTAATGGTTGGAGATAATTATGATACTGATATCTTGGCTGGGATTAATGCGGGGATCGATACATTGTTAGTGTTTACCGGTGTTACACAAAAAGAACATTTATCAAAATATCAAGTTCAACCCACGTATACGATTGATTCGTTGGATGATTGGAACTAACAAGAGGCTGGAGAAAGATGATAAAAAACGAACAATATTATGTTTGGTGCAAAAACAAACTTCAGATTATGCTTGCTATCCGTGGACAACTGGCGAGCAACTCCTAAGAGCTAAAGTCTTGTGGGTCTCCCCATCCCAAAGGACAGAGACTATTACTCGAATGACTTGGCACGAAGTAAAGTGAAGACCTTTTTCCAGGAGTCTGCGTATATTTTCAGAGTTCACTTGGTATATTGTTCGTTTTATTATCTCCCATGAAAATAAAACTAAATTTTCATCCTTGTTGGTAAAGCTTGCTTCATGATTGGCTGCCCGTAAATATACGATTGGTTCAAGGGCCTTTAGGTACCTTGGGTGATAACAATCTGTGGGGACGCCACTGATTGAAGCTTCCCTTTATGCTCGATAAGGAGCGAAACTATAAGCAGATTATAGTAAATATGGTCCTGCTAATGCAGAAAGGAAAAGAATGTGCACAAATATAAAGTAAAATGCTTTTACAGGGGTAGACCAATCTATTTTAGAAAGACGTAAGAAGATCCATGCTATGATTCCACTAACAAATATCCACACATAAGAGCTGCCAGGAAAGGATAGAAAGGCAGGTGCATTAGCTTCAAATCCTGGAGTAAAGACACGATCCTGTTGTAATAAAGCAGCTATCATGTATAAAGCTACGGCTACATAGGTTACCCAATGTAAATCTTGATCCAAAAAACCACGTTTAAATACCATAATCACTACAAAAAATATCATAGGGAAAAGATACCAAGTAGCAGTGAAAATCCAAATAAAGAATGATTTTGTATAGGAACTGAGGACCAACCCTAGAGCAATTGTTGCATCTTCTTTCGTCGCATGGCCTAATCTGTTCATAGCATCTTGATTAGATGATCCAGCAAGTAGGTTGTTATATCCATTCTTATATTCCATCCAGATAAGAACCTCATCATTGGCTTGGAATGGTTTAGCTGAAATTCCCAAGGTATCACTCAGCTTAACTACATCTACATTATCATTTGAAATAACTGCTTTATATATATTGAATCCTAATCCGTCTTTATCTTTAGTCACTGTATTGCCATATGCGGTAAATACAATTTCTTTTCCCTCTGTTTCATTAATTATGCTAAAGTCTTGGAATTCAAGAAATATTCCTCCCGTGACAGGATCAATCAAGGATAATTCCTTTAGTTGAGTATCTTCATCGAGATTATGTGTGTCATAATAAGCGTTGAATACATGATCCGCTTGCTTTTGTAGAACGGTTCCAACAACAATTGAAATTTTATTATTAGAGATTAAAACATCCACCTCTTTAATATTTCTTCCTGGCGGTGTTTTGACATTTTCAGTTTTTAGAAAGTTATAATTTCCATT
The DNA here is from genome assembly GCA_040191315.1 of Bacillaceae bacterium S4-13-56. Classification (NCBI taxonomy): domain Bacteria; kingdom Bacillati; phylum Bacillota; class Bacilli; order Caryophanales; family Bacillaceae; species Bacillaceae bacterium S4-13-56. The sequence goes on from JAWJLM010000031.1 coordinate 33,133, forward strand.
CTTTATTTGATAAATATGAATTTCTCCATTGTTTTCTGTACGATTTATAAAAGCTAGCGTGTCTTCAGAAGGAAATAGAATTTCTCGGTGTGTAGGTATATCAGATATTACTTTCCTCACAGAATTATTCTTAAGGTTAAGCTGGTAAACGGCTTGACCTTTTGAAAGTAGAAGAACATTTTCTTTTCCAGCAGATGTTTCAATTTCATTCAGGAGCTCCTCACCTTTTTCTGTATAAAGAGTCCCTCTTTTAAGGTAATAAAGTTTGTCTTCAAGCTTGTAAATGGTATCCCATTCATCAATAGGGAGAGCTAATTTTTTTTGGTTAGCTACAGATAAATCAGCATTCACATCTATTTGATATGGGGATAGGTCAAAATAAGTATAAATTGAAAAACTACCATCTTGATGATTCTCTACCCATGGGATATTTTTAGATGTAATTTTCCCAACTGGTGTGCTTCGGCTAAAATTCTCACTCGGTTGTTCTGATATCTTGTCCAGTGTTATGAAAAAAGAAAAGGAAAAAAACAACATTAGTAATATGACGGGCAACAAAATAAATAACTTATTCTGGATCCAAGACTTTATGCGTTTCATTTAAGTGCCCCCTAAATATAATAAAACTCCATCTCATTTTATCACATATAATCTGAAAAAAGTGAAAAAACTGACCTGCAAGGAGATCAGTTTTTTCACTATGTTTGTTACTCTTCATCTACAGTTCCATGAGCAAGTCTGCTTGATGCAGCTGCAGCTATGGCACCCACTATATCATCTAAATACGTATGGCATTGGCCAGATGATTTATCATTCAGAGATTCTAAAATGCCTGGTTTCATTTTGTCGATGTATCCGTAATTTGTAAAACCGATGGAGCCATAAACATTCACTATCGATAGAGCGATTACTTCATCAACCCCATACAAGCTCTCATCGGTTTCAATGATTTCTTGTAAAGGTGCTTCGAGCATCTTCTTTTCTGCTAATCTGTCTAGTTGAATCCCAGTTAAGACAGCATTCTGCACTTCTCTTTTTGACAAGACTCGGTCTACATTTTCTATACACAGATCCATGCTAAGAGTTTCATGATATTTTGATTGTAAAAAATAAACTAATTCTCCGATATCCTTTAGTGTTACTCCTCGCTCCTCCATCCATTTCCTTGCTGTTTCTTCTAACTTACTCATCTTCTTTTCCATCCAATCACCCATTTCTAAGTTATTCATTATATTTATTTGTTTATTTTCTATGTCTATGACAAATTTTATTATTTGTTATTTATTCTTTATTAGTAATTCGTGCCATATTCTAATGTATCTATACATAAATTTAGTAGAAAAGTGTGTGGGGAGGGTTCTTGTTGAAAGATATTATAGAAGAAGGATTCGGACAAAAAGTTAAGGATGTTATTTCTATAGGGGGAAATCAGCTCTATCGGACAGAGGAAGGACTATATGCTCCCAGAGTAACTTATATGGAGGAGCAGGAATGGTATGAACGGCGTGAGGTAAGTGAGTTCTTTCAAAAGAGAGGATTATTCGCGGTAGGTCAACCTGCTTTATATGGGGAAAAACCTTTTTTGGAACATGATGGAATGAAATATATGTTTAGCTATTTCTCCTATGATGCTTTACAAAATCAGGTATCACCAGGAGAGTTTGTTGCGCGATTTCATGTAATTGGACAGGAATATCCTTATATGCCAAACTTTTTTTCGAATTACGGAAGATGGAAGGCGCTTTGGGAGCAAAAACTGGCCGTTTTTGAGCAATGGATTGCAAGAAGACAACAGCTTTCCATTACATCTACCTTTGATTCTCTACTGATGGACACATATCCATATTGGATTTCACTTGCTGAAAATTCTATCCAGTATATTGGCGAGACGGAAAAAGATCCTCGCTTTGACCAATCTGATCAAGGAACGTTTACGTTTCAACGATTTCATTTATTAAAAAATAAAGGCATGGTCTTTCCAGATGAGATTGTTTTTGACCATCCTACTAGAGATTTAGCTGAGTTTGTTCGAGGAGTATGGTTAGATGATAAAAGAAAAGGAGAGGATATCCGTCATTTTTTAAATCATTATTTTGTAAAACGTGATCTCTCTGTATTTTCTTGGAGAATGTTGTATTCGCGATTATTGTTTCCTGCTCACTTCATGGATGTCATTGTGGATGCCATGAATGATGATCCAGACGTTGAATGGTTGGGAAGGAATTATGCTCAACTGTTAAAAAAGCAGAACCATTATGAAAAAGAACTATTACGATTTTTCTCTTTTGTTAATATCCCTTATGAGAATTGGAAGATTCCAATTTTAGATTGGTAATAGGCTTTCCTATGATATGATTAGATAAAGAAGTAGTCATGGGAGGGATGCTTTTTGGGAAAGCCTTATGTTTTTATTACAAGAAAATTGCCTGATGAAGTTGTTGAGCCTTTTCTAGTGGAGTTTGAAGTAAACATGTGGCCGCATGAAGGGATTCCTGTAGACTCTGAAACTCTATATTCAGAAGTGGAAAAGGCAGACGGACTTCTGACTATGTTAACGGACCCTATTGATGAATCGCTAATCGATCGTGGAAAACGAATCAAAATCATCGCTAACATGGCAGTTGGATATGATAACATTGATGTTTCTTATGCTGAACAAAAGGGAGTTATCGTAACAAATACTCCAGATGTATTAACAGAAACAACTGCTGATTTGACATTTGCCTTATTGATGGCAACTGCGAGAAGAATTGTAGAGGCAGAACAGTTTATTCGCGAAAATAGGTGGGAAAATTGGGGCCCCTTGCTTCTAGCAGGTAAGGATATTCATCATAAAACGATAGGCATCGTGGGCATGGGGAGAATTGGACAAGAGGTTGCGAGAAGAGCAAAGGGTTTTTCAATGAACATTCTTTATCACAATCGTTCGCGAAAGCTTGAGATAGAACAAGAGTTAAGAGCACGTTATTTACCCTTTGAAGACCTTTTGCGGGAATCAGACTACGTAGTTTGTCTCACTCCTTTAACACCAGATACAAAAGGTTTGTTTGATGAAAAAGCTTTTAAACTCATGAAAAGAGATAGTGTGTTTATTAATGTTTCAAGGGGACCTACGTGTGATGAACAGGCGCTGTTCGAAGCACTTTCTTCAGGAGAAATTGGGGCTGCAGGTCTTGATGTTTTTGAAAAAGAGCCTATCTCAGCAGATCATCCTCTCCTCACTTTACCTAATGTAGTGGCTCTGCCGCATATTGGATCATCTTCTGAAGAAACACGAATAAGCATGGTGCGATTATGTCTAGAAAATATATCCCTTGTCTTAAAGGGAATGTCCCCTAAAACAAAGGTAAATCCTTAAAAAAAGCTTGCAGTTGTATTATTCATAAACTGCAAGCTTTTTTTGATGCAAATACCTAGGATATGAGACAATGAGTTAATATTAGATTATTTTTAAGAACAATGACATCAAATTCTGTAGTTTTGTCATAATCTCTTGTCACTATTCCTTAAAATCGATATAATGTCCTTTATATATATACATGTGTGCACTTAAAAAAGACAAAAGGCAGCGAAGGAGAGGGAACGAATGAGGGATGAAGAGATAAAAATAGGTCTTCTTGGTTTAGGAACAGTTGGTAGTGGAGTCGTTCATATCTTGCAAAATCATCAGGAACAGATTATGCACCAAGTAGGGTGTCCAGTCGTCCTTAAAAAAATTTTAGTTAAAGACGTTCAAAAAAAACGGGAGACCCCTTTACAAGAAAATATATTGACCGATCAGCCTAGTGATCTTCTTGAAGATTCAGAGCTCGATATATTAATTGAAGTAATGGGTGGAGTAAATGGAACCTATGAAATCTTGAAAAGAGCTGTTAAGAACGGAAAACATATTGTTACAGCCAATAAAGATTTAATGGCTGTCCATGGTTCGGAATTATTAAGATTGGCTAAAGAGAATCAGGTAGATATTTTTTATGAAGCTAGTGTAGCTGGAGGAATCCCAATCATTCGTGCTTTGGCAGAAGGCCTTGCCTCTGATCGCATCACAAAATTAATGGGAATTGTGAATGGAACAACGAATTATATTTTAACCAAAATGACCGATGAACAACGAGTGTTTGAAGATGTCTTAAAGGAAGCTCAAGATCTTGGTTATGCAGAAGCAGATCCAACGTCAGATGTAGATGGACTTGATGCGGCTAGGAAAATGACAATCCTAGCGACATTAGCCTTCTCTACTAATGTTGATCTTGATGATGTAGAAATTGAAGGTATTCGACATATTAATGAACAGGATATTAAATTCGCAGAGCAGCTTGGGTATCGTATCAAACTAATTGGTATAGCGGCTAAGGATGATGATAAGTTGGAAGTTAGTGTTCAGCCCGTTTTACTCCCCATTGATCATCCACTAGCGGGAATCAAGGATGAGTTTAATGCTGTTTATGTATATGGGGAAGCGGTGGGTGAAACGATGTTTTATGGCCCAGGGGCTGGAAAGCTACCAACTGCAACTGCTATTGTTTCTGATTTAATTGCCGTTGTTAAAAACCTGAGACTTGGGGTGACTGGAAATTCTTATATCATTCCTCAGTATAATAAACAACTAAAAAGTTTGGATGAAATCTATGCCAAGTTTTTTATTCGGCTTAAAGTTGAGGATCAACCGGGAACATTTCTAGCTCTTACAACCATCTTTACAGAAACTGGTGTTAGTTTCGATAAAATTCTCCAATTGCCAGTTCCCGATGAAAAGGCAGCTGAGGTCATTATGATTACACATACAGCTAGTAAGCGGCAAATGGAAAGTATTATGAAGAAATTAGAAAATAAAGAAGTCGTCCATCAAATTAAAAGCTGTTATCGAGTGGAGGGAGATTAATAGGATGAGCAAATGGAAAGGACTTTTAGAAGAATATAAGGATTTATTGCCAGTTGGCTCAAATACCCCAAAAATAACCTTGAATGAAGGGAATACACCTCTTATTCATTTAAATCGGCTCTCTGAAAAACTAGGGATAGAGGCTTACGCAAAGGTTGAAGGAGCGAATCCAACTGGCTCTTTTAAGGATCGCGGTATGGTTATGGCTATTGCTAAAGCCGTAGAAGAGGGCTCCAAGGCTGTTATTTGTGCATCTACTGGAAACACTTCAGCTTCAGCAGCGGCTTATGCAGCTCGTTCGGGGCTCCGCTGTATTATTGTTATTCCAGAAGGAAAAATCGCTCAAGGAAAACTTGCTCAAGCATACATGTATGGTGCAGAAGTATTTGAAATAAAGGGGAACTTTGATCAGGCTCTTCAAGTGGTTCGTCAAATTGCTGAAAACGATGCCGTTACTCTCGTGAATTCTGTGAACCCCTATCGTATTGATGGGCAACAGACTGCAGCCTTTGAAATTTGTGATGTTCTAGGGGATGCCCCAGACTATCTTTGCATACCTGTTGGAAATGCAGGTAATATTACTGCCTATTGGAAAGGATTTAAAGCTTACCATGAAAAATTCGATTACAAACTTCCACGCATGATGGGTTTTGAGGCAAGTGGATCAGCAGCAATCGTAAGAGATAAGGTGATTGAAAGCCCAGAAACGATTGCCACTGCTATTCGAATCGGAAATCCTGCGAGCTGGAAGGGTGCCGTTGATGCAAGGGACTCTTCTGGAGGAATCATTGATGAAGTGACAGACGAAGAAATTGTGGAAGCCTATCATTGGCTTGCTCAGAATGAAGGGATCTTTGCTGAACCAGCTTCTTGTGCCTCTATTGCCGGACTTATGAAATCGGTAGACGCAGGTCACATTCAAAAAGGTTCTACTGTTGTTTGTGTGCTCACTGGAAATGGCCTGAAAGATCCGGTTACGGCGATTGAAACGAATTCCTTAACTCCAAGAGTGCTATCAGGAAGCTTAGATGATATTTATGATGAAATTAAGAAAGGAATCGAGGCATGAAGATTCGAGTTCCAGGAAGCACTTCAAATTTAGGAGCTGGATTTGATTCAATCGGATTAGCCATTAATCGGTATCTTGAAATCGAAGCGAAGGAACAGGAAGAGTGGGAGTTTTTTTCAAAAGACCAAGAATTGTCTCAACTTCCTCGTGGAAAGGATAACTTAATTTATGAAGCCTTTCATTTTACTGAAAAATGGATTGGTTGTCCAGAATGGAAGAAGGGTTATCGAGTATCTGTTAAAAGTGAAGTTCCTCTTTCAAGAGGGCTAGGAAGTAGCTCTACGGCTATTGTAGCTGGAATAGAATTAGCCAATCAGGCACATCAATTGGGATTGTCACCGGAAGAAAAAGTTAAAATCGGGACTGACTATGAAGGACATCCGGATAATGTGGCACCAGCCATTTTAGGTGGAGGAGTTATTGCTTTATGGGTAGAAGGAAAACTCTTTTATGACCGATTTTTATGTCCTGGTGTCTCTTTAGTGGTATTTGTTCCTGCCTACCATGTCCCAACAAAGGAAGCTCGTGAAATTTTACCTAAAGAACTTTTACATAGTGATGCAATCCGTGGTAGTGCAGTTGCTAATCTACTTGTTGCGGGAATAAAAAATGCTGATTGGAAAATGGTTGGTGAAATGTCGGAAATGGATATATTCCACGAACCGTATCGAAAGTCTATTTTGCCAGATTTTTTAGCTATTAAATCCTTTATGAAAAAGGAAGGAGCTTTTGGTACATTTTTAAGTGGTGCAGGTCCAACGATGATCAGTTTTGTTTCTCCTCAAGTCGTTAAGGAGAACATTACTCGGTGGAAGGCATCGTTTCCTGATATATTGATTGAGGAAATGAATGTAAGTCAAACAGGAGTAGAGGTATGTAAAGAAGGGGATTAAGAAAAATACAAGCGTCCCTCGAAACAAGTAATTTTCTTGTTTCAAGGGGCAGCTCATCGACTAGAGTCGGTTCCTTCCTCTCAAATCGATAAGGATTATCAGAAAAGAAAAAAAACAAGAAAGCATCCTAAATCTAGTGTTGTGGCCACAGCAACACCGCCTGTTAGGTACATATTTCTCAAAGGCAAATAGAACGAAGCAGGATGAGGTCATGGCACAAAGGCTAGTTCAAAACAGAAATGGACTGAGAAGGGAATAGCATTTTAGAATCCCATTTCTTTAACTGTGGGAGTGTGAACTTACTAGAAAAAACAGCTGGCTAATTGCCAGCTGTTTGCTTTTCTTACAAAGATAAGAAAGTATAAAATTTGTCTAGCTCCAGCGCCCTATCGACTAGAGTCGGTTCCCTCCTCTCATTCGATAAGTCAACATCGATTCACTTCGTGAACCGTGTTTCCTATATCTCAGAGGAGATCGTAGGCTAAAACTGCTGCATCGTGTGGCAACGCCTACGTGACCCACATCCTGTGGGCCTCACCGCCTTACGTCGATGGTCAAGGGCACTTGTGCTTTTCTTATTTCCATTAGAAAACCTGCTCAACCTCTCGGATACCAGGTACTTCCTCGATGAGTGCGCGTTCAATTCCTGCTTTTAAGGTAATTGTAGAGCTTGGGCAACTTCCACATGCTCCCATTAATCTTAAGCGAACAATGCCATCTTCAACATCCACTAACTCCACGTCTCCGCCATCACGGAGTAAGAATGGACGTAACTTATTTATTACATCCTGAACCTGTGTTTGCATCATCCATCTTCCCCTTTCTTATTTCTTTATTATAATAGGTTCCTTTAAAAAAATCTATGAATCAGTATCATTTTTTAATGTTAATTGAGAACACTTTTCATTTTATCTTCTTTTTAATTTTTTGTAAAATGAAAATATAGGTATTTTCTATAAATAAAATAAATGTAATGGATGGGAGATTATAAAATGGGTATAGAAATTATCGTTTATGGGGCAGATCAACTATGTGCAAGTTGTGTGAATGCCCCAGGGTCAAAAGAAACATATGAATGGCTTCAAGCAGCGATTGCCCGCAAGTTTGGAGAAACGGGTATTACTTATAAATACGTGGATATTTATAATCCTCCTAATCAAGCTCCCTATAATCAAATGGCAAGAAGAGTAGCTGATGAAGAATTCTTCTATCCTTTAGTTTTAGTCAATGATGAAGTTGTAGGGGAAGGGAACCCTCGATTAAAAACCATTTTCAAGGAACTGGAAGATAAAGGTCTAAAACCTATCATGTAATCTGTTTAGTAACATACTAGTAAGTGTGATATGATACCTTGTAATACAGAGGGCAACAAGAGGTGAAAGAATGAACCCTATTATAGAATTTTGTAGCAATAACTTAGCTAGTGGTTCTCACAAGGCATTTGAGGAACTAGAAAAGGATTCGAATTTAGATGTCATAGAATATGGATGCTTGAGTCATTGCGGTCTTTGTTCTCGATCTCTTTTTGCACTAGTTAATGGGGATAGAGTTGTAGGAGAAACTCCAGAAGAGCTGGTTAAGAACATTTATCAATATATAGAAGATAATCCTATGTTTTAAGGCTCCCAATTTGGGAGCCTTTACACTCTAACCATATATGGATAAATAGTAGCTTCTATTGAGAGATTCCTTTCTGTTGGCCTAACTTATACGTACTAGAAGAGTATTACAATCACAACCATTCTTTTCAATTTTTGAATTTAAATAATATAATGTTATACATATTTAAGAATAAGGGGAGCAAATCATGAACATTCCTTTTACTAAAATGCACGGGTTAGGTAATAGTTATATTTATATTGATGTTTTTTCATTCGATAAACTAGACGAAAAAGATTATTCTCATTTAGCTCAAGATGTTTCGTCTATTTATACAGGAATTGGTTCAGATGGTCTCATCTTAATCATGCCGTCTGAGAAAGCTGATGTCCGAATGAGGATTTTTAACAAGGACGGATCGGAAGGCAAAAATTGTGGAAATGGTTTACGCTGTGTAGCAAAATACGCCTTCGAAAACAATATTGTTTCAAAGGAAAGCTTTCAGATTGAGACATTAGCTGGAGTTGTTCAAGCGACTGTTCATGTTCAAGACAACATAGTTATTAAAGAAGTAACTGTTAATATGGGTAAACCACGTCTTACCCGAGCCATCATCCCTATGATAGGACCTGAAAGCGAAGAAGTTATAAATGAAAAGTTTGAAATTGGAGAAAACCATCTTAATATAACAGCTGTTTCCATGGGAAACCCTCATGCTGTTTTCTTTGTTGATGATATTGATCAAGCTCCTTTATATGACATTGGAGCAAAAGTTTCATTAGATCCTCGTTTTCCAGAAGGAGTAAATGCTGAGTTTGTAGAAGTGGTTCAGCCCGATGAAATCAATTTCCGTGTCTATGAACGTGGCTCAGGGGTTACTCAGGCATGTGGGACTGGGGCGTGTGCAGCTGCGATTGCTTCTATTCTAAATGGGTTTTCTCATCGAAATAAAGATATAACGGTTCATTTGGCTGGTGGAGATTTGATCATCAAATGGGACTTAGATGGCCAGGTATGGATGACGGGGGCAGCCACAACAGTCGCTAAAGGAAATTACCAATGGTATCCCAATCGTTAAAATTGATGGAGACGGATTTTCACTGTATACTATAAAATAAAGTAAGGGAGGGTTAGTTGATGGTCATTACAATTAGTGAAAATGCAAGTTTACAAGTGAAGGAAATGCTTAAAGAAGAGGAAGGAGATCAACTTCACCTTCGATTTGGAGTCCAAGGTGGAGGGTGTAGTGGTCTATCCTATAAATTAGGATTCGATGCAAACGTTGAAGAAGATGATGTCACCTTTGATTCAAATGGGATTTCGATAGTTGTAAAAAAAGAAGATGTTCCAATCATTGAAGGTACAACGATTGATTTTAAACAAAATATGATGGGTGGCGGATTTACGATCGATAATCCGAATGCGATTGCTTCCTGTGGATGTGGTTCTTCGTTTAGAACGGCAACAGAAGCAGGGTCACCAGAAGGTTGCTAAACAAAATGAAAATTTTAAACACACGAGAAAACATATAAAATCGTGTGTTTTTTATTTTCTTATTGTGATGTGATTAAAAAATGGGAAATTTGATATTACTTCTGAAACAGAAAGGCTTGTCCTCAGGCCGTTAGAGCAAAAGGATTACAGATTTTCCAAACGGGAAAGCTCACTCCTTTAGGTGTGGGATGAGAGTGAGGTCAAATATGGAGTACCACTGTTGAACCGATGGTTTGTGGTGCTCCAAGTATTTGAAGATTTCATTTTTTAAAATACATGTTTGTCTCAGTTTATATATTGCCCGTAAATGTCCGATTGGTTCAAGGGCCTTTAGGTCATACCCTTTGGGTGCTAACAATCAGTGGGGGCCTGATTGAAGTTTCACTTTATGATTTCAACCTTTTTAAGAAATGTAAGATGGCTTGGATATTTTCCAAGCCACTCATTAGATAATTATAAGATTTAAAACATACTGGAAGAGTGTTTAGGTTGTACTTTAGCATCTGGGTCCATATATGCCTTTGCATTATTTATGGCAGTTGGTCCCTCACCAAATCCTGCAGCAATAAGTTTTACTTTTCCATCATAAGTACAAATGTCACCGGCTGCATAAATCCCAGGAATATTAGTTTCCATTTTGGAATTTACAACTATGCTGTTTTTCTCGATATTTAATCCCCATTCCTTAATTGGACCTAAGGAAGAAATGAATCCATAGTTTACAATCAATGCATCTACATCAATTGTTTTAGTTTCTTCACCTTTGGCAGCTTTTAGAACTACTTGCTTAATTTCATCATCACCAATGATTTGCTCAGGAAAATATGGTGTCATAATATTGACCTTAGAATTTTCAAGAAGTTCCACACTGTGTTCATGGGCACGGAATTTATCACGTCGGTGCACAATAGTTACATGTTTGGCAATAGGTTCTAACATGAGAGCCCAATCAACTGCAGAATCTCCGCCTCCGCAAATCATGACGTTTTGACCAGCAAATTGTTGCATGTTTTCCACGTGGTAATACAAGTTTTTTCCTTCAAATTGATTGGCATCGTCAATTTCAATTTTTCTTGGTTGGAAAGCGCCATTACCGGCAGTGATGATAATGGTTTTTGAAAGATGTTCTCCTTTATTAGTGGTTAGCTTAAAAGTTCCATCTTCAAGTTTATCAATATTTTCTACTTCTTGTTCCAAAACGATCGTAGGTTCAAATTTACTCATTTGCTTCTTTAAGTTATCGATTAATTCTTGGGCACGTACCTTTGGAAAACCAGCTACATCATAAATATATTTTTCTGGATACAAAGCGGAAAGCTGTCCCCCTAATTGTGGTAGACTTTCAATGACTTTCACACTTGCTTGACGCATACCAGCATAAAAGGCTGTGAATAATCCTACTGGTCCTCCTCCAATAACAGTAACATCATAAACTTTGTCTGACACAACTCTTACCCCCAACTCATTTTGTAGTCATTTTATAGTAATATGAAATGAAATCGTTTTTATTTTAACATAAAATTTAATTCCGTGTTGTATCAATCATTAATATGTGCAAACTAAAGGAGATTAACTGAATATTTGAAATCCCTTCCTTTGGCTTGCAAATTCATTTAAAAACGACTATTATGTTGGGTAGGAAAGATGTTACGATTTTGTGACAAATTCACACTTATTTAATAATATTTTTTTCGCAGATAGGTGAATATAAACTTCCCTATTTTCATAAGGGCACTAAGGACCTCAAAAGCTAAAATGCCATGTTTTCTAACCTTTTAGTACGTGAATTGAGTCACAAACATTTGCTTTCAAGAACGATCAAAACTTTTAAAATGGAAGTGATACGAAATGCAAAAACCTAAAATTGTCATTCTAGGTGCTGGATATGGTGGAATCATGTCTGCCGTTAATTTACAGAAGCAGTTGGGTGTTAATGAAGCCCAAATCACACTAGTTAATAAACATGATTACCACTACCAAACGACATGGTTACACGAAAATAGTGCAGGTACATTACATCATGATCGTACAAGAATAAAAATTAAGGATGTTGTCGATTTTAACAAGGTTGAATTTATAAAGGATACTGTTACATCCATTCATCCAGAAGAAAAGAAAGTAGTATTGGATAATGGGGAGTTAACATACGATTATCTAGTCATAGCTTTAGGATTTGAAGCAGAGACCTTTGGCATTAAGGGATTAAAGGAACATGCCTTTACAATTAGCACAATTAATAGTGCACGTCTAATTCGACAGCATATTGAGTATTGTTTTGCTAAATACAATAACGTTCCCGAAGAGCGTCAGGATTTATTGAATATCGTTGTAGGGGGAGCAGGTTTTACAGGAATTGAATTTATTGGTGAATTGGCTAACCGTGTACCTGAGTTATGCAAAGAATATGATATACCACGCGAAAAGGTTCGTATTATTAATGTTGAGGCAGCCCCAACAGCGCTACCTGGCTTTGATCCTGCACTAGTCGAGTATGCAATGAACCTATTGGAGTCAAAAGGGGTAGAATTTAAGATTGGAACTGCCATCAAAGAAGCAAATGAAAATGGTCTTATTGTTGAAAAGGATGGGATCCAAGAAGAAATTCCATCTGCAACTGTTATTTGGGCTGCAGGTGTACGTGGGAATTCAATAGTAGAAGAATCTGATCTTGAAACTATGCGTGGTCGCGTGAAGGTTGATCCACATCTAAGAGTACCGAACCATGAAGACATTTTTATCGTTGGGGATTGTGCATTACTTATTAATGAAGAAATTGATCGCCCTTACCCTCCGACAGCACAAATTGCTATCCAAATGGCAGATACTGTGGCCCATAATATTAAGGTGTTAGTTCGTGGTGGTAGTGAGTTGGAAACACTTAAGCCAAATATACAAGGAACGGTTGCATCGTTAGGAGAAGGGGAAGCCATTGGAGTTGTATTTGGTGGGAAAAAGCTATTTGGTTGGACTGCTTCTGTCATGAAAAAAATCATTGATAACCGATACTTGCTTAAATTGGGTGGATTAGGATTACTTCTTAAGAAGGGGAAATTTAATATTTTTCATTAAATTTAAAAGCAAAGGTAGTTTAAATCTATCTTTGCTTTTTTAACAGATAAGCGCGAGAAATGTCTTCACCAAAAATTGACGAATCCCGAGATTTCTAATCGAATGGCTATAAATTATGTGGTAAACTAATCTTCAGTAAAGGGTAATCTTTTGTTAGGGGGATTAGTATGGTAGGGGATTCAAAAAGTATTTGGCTACAAGTGGCCGGAATTGTGATAAGCGAAGAAAACAAATGGCTAGTGGTAAAAAAACAGTTTGGGAGTTTAATTAACCAATGGTCCTTACCAACAGATTTTGTTAATGATGATGAAACTTTGGATGAGGCGGCCATACGACAGGTTCGGGAAGAGACAGGCATTGAGTCTGTTGCATCGGGGATTGTTGGAATACGTACAGGTCTCCTAAAAGATGGAATTAGTGATCATTTAATTCTTTTTTCATTGAAACCAGTAGGTGGAAAGCTAAAGGAAAGTGATGAGAAAAGCATCATCCAATATTTGTCACCTCAAGAACTTTTATTCGAAACTCATACGTCGAGGTTGATCAAATTTTTACTTAGAGATCAGAAGGAACATGTCTCAGAATTTAATCAAGTAAATCCAGGTCACCAGTTTGAATACAAACGTTATAAAATTTTTCGTCCATAGAAAGGGGTAAATCATTGATACTACCGAGATTAATTGTTTCGATGCTCTTATTTTTTGTTTTGTTTTTTGGAATATCTTTTATTTTAAACATGTTACTAAGGAAGACATGGCTAATGGCTATTTTTTTTCCAATCATTCTTATTTTCATAATTGATACCGTACCTGTTTCTTCTTATTTTACAGATACATTGTATGCTTTTTCGGATTTGTGGGATCACGTCATAAACTTGAAAGCAGCAGATGTTTTTATTCTTTCATCTGGATTAGCAGGTACCATCATATCAGGATTCGTCATAAAATTCCTAAGAAAACAAGGATATCAAATGTTTTAGCACTCGCCCTAGGGCGAGTTTTTTTTTCAAGATAGGAGAAAGTATAAAATTTGTCTAGCTCCAGCGCCCTATCGACTAGAGACGGTTCCCTCCTCTCCATCGATAAGTCAACATCGATGAAGGAGGTTCGGTTAAAAACGCGACATCCGATTACTCGGCCCACCGAAAACATTTGTCGCAACACCGAACTGACTCGCAGGATGCGAGCCCTCGTGAACCGTGTTTCCTTTATCTCGGAGGATCGTAGGCTAAAACCGCCACATCGTGTGGCAACGCCTACGTGACCCACATCCTGTGGGCCTCACCGCCTTACGTCGATGATCAAGGGCGCTTGCACTTTCCTATCTGCATAAGTGTAACTAAGGCTTTTGCTATTAGGACTTGAAGATAAGCTGATTTTTCCGAACACCTTTTTCCTTGAATTTCCAAATGTATAAAAAAATCAAATTTTGGAAAGGATGACATGGAAAGAGGTGTTAAGATGAAAGTGGTAAAATCACTGGGTAAACATTGCTTTTTCACGGCGTTATTTTTTGCTGCTTTATTCTCGACCTATACTTCTATTTCAAACGTAGCTGGGGAAGATTTAAAGTTTTGGTTTGAAAATCAGAGAGATCAGATCGGTGCTTATGAAGTATTGACACAAAATTACAATAGAGATTTAGCATTCAAGAAGCAGAAATATAATAATATTCATGCTATGAAAAGATATATTTCTAGTGAAAAAGTAGAAGAGCCAGAATCTATAGAGGATGCCATTGATTTTACAAAATATCCAAAAACATCTGTTGTTGCAACTGGTTATACAGCTGGCATAGAATCTACGGGAAAAAGCAAAGGACACCCAGAATATGGAATTACTTATTCTGGCGTGAGAGTTAAGAGAGATTTATATTCTACAATAGCGGCAGACCTATCTGTATTCCCAATTGGTACAATCCTTTATATTCCTGGTTACGGATATGGAGTTGTAGCTGACAAAGGTTCGGCTATTAAGGGGGATAAAATCGATCTTTACTATGACACGGTAGAGGATGTCTATGATAAATGGGGCAAAAAACGTACGACTGTGTATATAGTGAAAAAAGGAAATGGAATTCTTACAGAAGATGATTTACAAACATTAAATGAAACAGAGTCATTACAAGTGTTTAGAGAACAAATAAGAGAAAGCTAAAAAACCATCCAAACTGGGATGGTTTTTTAAATGGAATACATAATCAATGCCAAAAGGATGCCAGTAATACCTCCAAAGAACACTTCTATAGGCTGATGACCCAATAATTCTTTTAACTCTTGTCGTTTTTCATATTCCTTTTTTTGGTTCCATATTTTAGCTTCCTCGACAAAGTGTTGGAAGTCTTTTACTAACCTGTTAATTACTATGGCTTGCTCTCCTGCATGCCTTCGTACTCCAGTTGCATCAAACATAACAATAATTGCAAATATAGTGGAAACCGCAAACAATGGTGAATCCACACCATTTTCAAATCCAATGGAAGTTGTTAATGCAGTAACAGCTGCCGAATGACTACTAGGCATTCCCCCTGTACTAAAAGCTAATCCAGGTTTGAATTGTTTTGATGTAAAAAAGTGAATAGGAATTTTGACAACTTGTGCAAAAACGATGGCAAATAAAGCTGCCAACAGCGGGATATTTTCAAAAAGCTCCATGAAATTGATAACATCCTCTCTAAAATATAAAGCTAAATTATGTTGCTAAGTGTCCACATTTGTAATTTAAATCCTATTTCCATTATCATAGAGTTATACCGACGTGTAAGATTCTACGTTTTACTGCCACTTCAACATTCAAGTAGTAATTCTTTTTCAACATTATAACATACGTTAAAAGGGTCTAGCACAAGGAACGCTTTTCCAATTTTTCATTACGAGGAGGGTCTTCATGTTTACAGTTAAACCAAAAGAGCAACTTTTTGATTCAACCCAAGCCATTGTTATCGGGCTCTACCATGAAAATCGCCATCAACAAAAAGTGTATCAAGAAATTAATTCTGCATTAGGAGAAGTATTAGATGAGTATGTGAAGCATGGAGATTTGTCGAATGATTATAAGGCAGTTACCAAAGTATACACCCTTGGTCGAATTGAACCAAAAAGAATTTATGTATTAGGACTAGGGAAGAAAAAAGAGCTAACAAGATCATCTTACATAAAGGCAATTGGACATTTAGCCAAGGAATTAAAAAAGGATCGTATTACGCAGTTTTCTTTTGTTTTGGATAGTTTTGTCAGTGACCAATTTTCAGAGGAAGAAGTGTCTACACTCTTTGCTGAAGCTACATTAACAGCTATTTATGACTTCCCCAATTATAAAACCAATAATTCAAAACCACCCTTTGGCTTTGAATCAATTTCTGTAATTACAGATAAGCCTATTCAAAAGGCACTTGATGAAGGGCATACTTATGCTGATGGAATTAATACAGCAAGATACTTAGTACAACTTCCTGGTAATCTCCTTACTGCAACCGATTTGGCCCATTTTGCGGAACACCTTGCTCATGATCTAGGACTAGGCATTGAAATTTTAGAAAAGGAAGATTTAGAACGTTTAGGAATGGGGGCGTTGTTAGCTGTCAACCAAGGGTCTGTAGAGCCTCCTAAAATGATTGTTCTAAAGTACCAAGGAAAGGAAAAATGGGAGGACGTCCTTGGATTAGTAGGGAAAGGAATCACCTTTGACACTGGTGGTTATTCTCTCAAAAGTAAGGAAGGTATCGTTGGCATGAAGAGCGATATGGGAGGAGCAGCTTCCGTATTGGGGGCTATGGAGATTATAGGAAGATTAAAGCCAAAGGAAAATGTAGTCGCGGTTATACCTTCAACCGATAACATGATTAGTGGTTCTGCATTTAAGCCGGATGATGTGATTACCTCTTTCAGCGGAAAGACAATTGAAGTGTTAAACACTGATGCTGAAGGAAGGCTTGCTTTAGCAGATGCCATCACTTATGCAAAACATCATGGGGCAAGTAGGTTGATTGATGTGGCAACACTAACAGGCGGAGTCATTGTAGCCTTAGGGGATTGGATAACAGGGGCCATGACGAATGATCAAGAGTACTATCAGTCCTTTGAAGAAATTACTAAATGGACGGATGAGCCCATTTGGCAATTGCCATACCTACCTGTATATCAAGAAAAAGTTCGGGGAAGTGAGTTAGCAGATTTGAATAATTCACCAGGAAGGAAAGCCCATCCAATCATGGCAGGGTCATTTCTTGCTGAATTTGCTGAAAACACTCCTTGGATTCATTTAGATATTGCAGGGACTTCCACGTCAGATAAAGAATATGATTTAGGTCCAAAAGGCCCAACAGGTGTCATGGTTAAATCGTTGGCAGCTTATATTTTAAAAGGACAGAAATAAGCATTTCTCAAGATAGGGTACCTCTATTAACGAATAATTGCCTGTGAAGAGAGAAAATTGGTAAATATAAAGTGTGTACGGACGAATAGTCTCTAACGGGAAGAGGAAATCAGTTAATAGAACAAGAAGACCGGGCGATTATAGCCCGGTCTTAACTTGCTTTCGTATAAAATTGTGGTAATGATGTTGCTTGTCGAAGTCTTGTAATAAAACTTGGTAAAAATGCTGCAATCAAAATAGCAAGTGCAAAGTCTTTTACAAAAAAGGGCCCCATACCTATCCAAGCTGCAGAAAAAGATATGTTTACATCCAACCAAGTATTTAAGGCTATGTACATAAAATTCGTTCCAATGCCGTAATTCATAATTAATCCTGCAAATGAAGCAAGGAATAAGGTTGACTTTTCTTCATTTTTTCTCCACTCTACAACTTTTCCAGCAATCCATGCAACGAACACGAAGGAAATCAAGAACCCTCCTGTGTTACCAACGATTTCAAATAAGCCACTTTTCATTTGAGCAAAGACCGGGACACCAGCAACACCTACCAACAAATAAGCAAGCATAGAAAAAGCTCCAAGCCTACTACCAAGCAGAAGACCTGCTAAAATAGCGAAAAATGTTTGCAAGGATACCGGAACCATGGTTCCACCAATAGGAACACTTAAAAAAGGTAACCATGTTGAAATATTTGCACCGATTGCCATTAATCCGATAAAAACAGCCCCATAGGTTAAATCAATTGTTCTAAGTTTCTCCATTTCCCCCACCCCTTTAAACAATATCCTATACGAGGAGGGTCTTTATTGTCAACTATTTAAATATATTGGTTAACAATAAAAATAAAGAGACTTCAATCAGTGGCCATCCCTCACTGATTGTTAGCACCCAAGGGTATGACCTAAAGCTCTTTGGACCAATCGGACATTTACGGACTGTAATACCCCCCACCTACTCTTTTCGCTTCCTTAAAGACTTGAGATGGGAGGTATTACTGATCATTCATGCGGGACAAAAAAACATCTACCGTTAGATAGATGATTGTTGTTTTAATGCTGCATCTAATGCAATTTCAATCATATCATTAAAAGTAGTTTCTCTCTCTTTAGCTGTAGTCTCTTCCCCAGTAAGAATGTGGTCACTTACAGTTAAAACAGATAGAGCATTCCGATCATATTTAGCTGCAATTGTGTAAAGCGCAGTAGTTTCCATCTCAACAGCTAGTACTTGATATTTTGCAAGCAAAGCAAAAATCTCTGGGTTATCTCGATAAAAAGAATCGCTAGTAAAAACATTGCCCACTTTAACAGAAAGGTTTTTTTCGATAGCTGAGTCATATGCATTTTTCAAGAGACCAAAATGAGCAGTAGGTGCATAATCAATACCACCAAACACCATACGATTAATCTGGGAATCTGTCGTAGAAGTCATGGCAAGTACTACATCTCTCACTTTGACATCTTTCTGTATAGCTCCACAAGATCCAACACGAATTAATGTTTTGACATCATAGCTCTGAATGAGTTCATTCACATAAATTGAAATGGAAGGGGCACCCATTCCTGTCCCTTGTACAGAAATTCTTTCTCCTTTATAAGTTCCTGTATAACCATACATTCCGCGAACTTCGTTGTATAAGGTTGGGCTTTCTAGAAAATTTTCGGCTATATATTTAGCGCGTAGCGGATCGCCTGGTAACAATATTTTGTCAGCAATTTCTCCATTTTTTGCTCCGATATGCACACTCATTTTATTTCCTCCTCATTAATTTCCTACCTTAATAACGTATCATATCGGTTTCTAGAAAACAAATCAGTAAAAAAGGATTAACTTTCACAAAAAATTCGAAAAAATTACGCTCTCACAGGTATGAAAGCGTTTAAAATAAACTTAGGGGGGGATTATGATGGAAAGTAAAAAGGTTCAAGAATTGGATGTATGGTTAAAAGGGTTAGAGGATGAGCGCACTGCTCTTATTTCGGCTTTGAATGACTACAGTGATCATGTGAAACAACTAGAAGTCAAAAATCGTCTTTATCAAATTGAAGCATGGCTAGATGGAGTCTACGCTAATAAAAATTTGCGTTTTTAAGCCGATTTTTCGGCTTTTTCTTTTTGGTAAGATGCACCTTGTCCACCCTTCATATTTGTAGTTTAAAGTGGAAAAGATATGTAATATAAGGTATGATACAATTGAAAGTATGGGAAAGGAATGAATCCAATGGAAGAACGAGTATATACGATTTTAAGTGATACTGGAATTCACGCTAGACCGGCAACTCTTTTGGTTAATAAAGCTGGTAGATACCAATCAGAATTGGAATTAGAATATAATGGTAAAAAAGTAAACCTTAAATCCATAATGGGTGTTATGTCATTAGGCATTCCTAAAGGTGCAACTGTAAAGGTTATTGCCGACGGATCAGACGAGAAGGATGCAATCCAAGGAATCGATGACATAATGAATGAACATTTTAGTAAGTAGTAATTAACATATGGTTAAACAAAGAAAGCTAGAGAGAACTCTAGCTTTTTTTACAGATTTTCCAAACGAGAAAGCCCACTCCTTGAGGAGAGTGAGGTCAAATACGGAGTACCACATGTCAAACTGATGGTTTGTGGTGCTTTAAGTATTTGAAGATTTCATTTTTTTTACACATTTGTGGCTATCGAATGCGAAAAGGACCATGCCCATATTTTTTATACGCGCCCCCAAAACGAAGTCCTTCAGAGATCATGGCTAAAATGAAAGGATTCACTTCTAAAAAAATAAGAGAGGAGTTCCCGCACCTTCAGCACTTGACTAGCCTATGGACGCGTTCATTTTTTGTGTCCACTGCAGGGAATGTTTCTTCCGAAACCATAAAAAGATATGTTGAAAATCAAAAGAAAAGAAGTTAGAAAGGACAACCCCTACTTATACCATTGAACTTCCACTCTATATCCAACCTTGGCAACAACACCGATTGGAAAAGAAGTTTAAAATCGCTAGACAAGTCTATAATTCTTGCCTAGGGGAAGCCTTAAAGAGAAACAAAGTCGTGAAGTCGGATAAAAAATATCGTCAACTCCTTAAAGAACCTAAAACTAAAGAACGGGATCAGCAACTGTCAGATATTCGTTCGCTCTATGGATTTTCTGAATACGAACTACATAAATTCGGGAAGAATGTACAAAGAAAGTGTAAAGAACATATTGGA
>JAWJLM010000032.1 GCA_040191315.1 Bacillaceae bacterium S4-13-56
AGCGAGCCATAATGATTTCTTATCTTGTAAGAAAAGCCAGTCCTCTCACTCTGAGAGAGGACTGGCCATTGGGTTTTATGACTTCACGGCAATTACATCCATTTCTATTAGTACGTCTTTAGGAAGCCTCGATACTTCTACTGTCGCTCTTGCTGGGTAAGGTTGTTCGAGATAGGTAGCATAAATTTCATTCACTTTTGCAAAATCATCCATAGAGTTTAAGTATATAGTAAACTTTACTACTTCCTGAAAGGTGATACTAGCTTCCTTTAAAATGGCATTTAAATTTTTCATAACTTGATGAGTTTGGTTTTCAATCCCTTCTACAACCTCACTCGTTGTAGGATCGATGGGAATTTGGCCTGAGACAAAAACAAACCCGCCAGCATCAATTGCCTGTGAATAGGGCCCAATTGCTTGTGGCGCTCCATTCGTTTGTATAACCTTTCTCATGTAAATCAACCTCCTAAATGGCATTCATTTTTTCTTACTATAACATTCTGGAGAAACATATACATAGTCCTATTTGTGCAAAATTCTTTTCTAACCTTAGAAAATTCGTTACAATATTATTTAGGAACTCGAAATAGTTTAACAAAAAGAGAGAAGTGGTCAAAATCAACCAAGAAATAATCGCCAAGAGAAATTTAAAAATTATGTGGTTTGCAAATTTCTTTATTGCAGGAAGTATGACGATGGTACTTCCTTTTCTTTCGTTATATATTGAAACGTTAGGAAATTTTTCAGATGCTTATGTTCAAACTTGGTCAGGGCTAATTTTCGCAGTAACTTTTGTGACGGCTGCCCTATTCTCTCCCATTTGGGGAAGAATTGGTGACAGATTTGGAAGAAAAAACGTTCTCATTATCTTGGGGATAGGTTTGGGAACTTCTGTATTCCTAATGGGATTTGTTACCTCGATTATGCAATTATTTTTCTTACGTCTTTTTATGGGGATCTTTACAGGTTTTATTCCTATGTCACAAGCGTTAATCGCCACTCAGACTCCAAGAAAAATGGCAGGAAGAGTGCTGGGCACATTACAGACCGGAAATATTACAGGAAGTCTGATGGGCCCCCTTATCGGAGGTGCACTAGCTGATTCTATAGGGTTTGCCCAAACCTTTCAATCTCTTTCCTTTGTGTTATTGATAGCTTCCATTCTGGTATGGACTAGTATCAAAGAAGTAAAGATAAATAGTGAGGAAGGTTCTAACAGAAAATATAGTGGAAAAGAAGTTCTTTCCCATATCATCCATCATCCAATGATGCTTACCGTGATGTTATTAGCAATGATCGTCCAAATCGCTCACTTTAGCATTCAGCCCATATTATCCCTTTATGTGGGAGAACTTCATGGCCCCGTCAATTTAGCCTTTTTCTCTGGGATGGCCTTTTCAGCGGCTGGATTAGGAAACTTGATTATGGCGAGAAATTGGGGGAAACTCGGCGACAATAAAGGTTATTTAAAGATATTGATGATCCTCCTTTTCCTTGCGGGGGTCGTTTATCTGCCAGGTGCCTTTGTGACGAATATATGGCAACTAACTTTTATTCGGTTCTTGTTAGGCTTTTCAATTGGTGGAATTATGCCTTTGTTGGTAGCCTACATCCGCCAAGAAGCACCTATCTCTATTCAAGGGGAAGTTTTAGGGTACAACACTAGTCTTAGGTTCACTGGCAATATTATTGGCCCTGTCCTTGGTGGAACAATCTCTAGTTATTTTGGTATTTCATCCGTTTTTTTCGTTACCAGTTTCCTTCTTATATCAAGTGGGGGTATTCTGTATTTAGTAAGGCATAAAATGAGTAAATCAAATAACTCCCCTATCCTGGAAAAACCATAAAGTGAAACTCCAATCAGTGGCCGTCCCCCACTGATTGGTAGCACCCAAGGGCATGTCTAAAGGCCCTTGAACCAATCGGACATTTATGGGCAGTTTATCCTCACCTACTCTTTTCGTTCACTTAAGACTTGAGGTTGGGGTTTACTTCCATGAAAATAAAACATTAAATTTTTTATCCTTGTTGGTGAAGCTTGCTTCATGATTGGCTGCCCGTTCATGCGAAATAAATATAATAACGACATGAATCTAATTTTCCTCTCATATATTAATAGAAATTTCAATGATAATCCCTTGGGAATGGAGGAGAAGGATTTATGGACGAGCCGGAATACTTGTTAACCTACAATGGTGGTCTTTATGAATGGTTTTATTCCGTTGATGAAATGAGAGAATTCCTAGAAGAAAATGAAATTGAATCTTATGAAGCTTTGCATATTCCAGAAGCTTTTGAGGTAGAGATATAAGATTTATCCTTCTAAAAATCTTTCACTTGCAAAACATCAAAAAGTAAGATAAAGTAACTTTTAAGTATTTTAATTGAATAAAGTAAGTTCTTATCAAGAGAGACGGAGGGACTGGCCCTAAGATGTCTCAGCAACCAGCCATTAAAGGCACGGTGCTAATTCCAAAAGGTTATTATGCCTTGAAGATAAGAAGAAAGCGACTCGATTATTCAGGACCTTCTTCTTAGAAGGTCCTTTTTATTATTGTTGATCAAGGAGAGGAATTTATGACAAAACAAAGATTAGAGACAAAGCTAGCACAGTTAGGAAATAAAAGTGACGAAAAAACTGGAGCAGTGAGCCCTCCTATTTATTTATCTACAGCATATCAGCACCAGGGACTTGGTCAATCAACAGGCTATGATTATACTCGTACCAAAAATCCGACTCGTTCTCTCCTAGAAGATGGAATTGCATCACTTGAGGGTGGCGTAAGAGGATTTGCATGTAGCTCGGGTATGGCTGCCATTCAATTAGTTCTTACTCTTTTTCAACCAGGAGATGAATTGCTCGCACCTGAAGATCTTTACGGAGGAACGTATCGTTTATTTGAGCAATATGGTAAGGTTTACCGTATTAAAACAACCTATCATGATTTTGCCGACGTTAAAGAAGTTGCAAAGAAACTTACAGCTAATACTAAGGCTATTTTCATTGAAACTCCAACGAACCCTTTAATGCAAGAGATCGATCTTGAGGATTATGCAGAGTTAGCTCAGAGGAATAACTTATTGCTTATCGTTGACAATACATTCCTCACTCCATACTTACAGCAACCAATATCTCTTGGTGCTGATATCGTCATCCATAGCGCCACCAAATACCTAGGTGGACATAATGATGTTTTAGCGGGGTTAGTTGTAGCAAAGGATACAACTATTGCTGATCAATTAGGAGAGTATCATAATGCTTCTGGGGCTACCCTCTCCCCTTTTGATTCCTGGCTCCTTATCCGGGGACTAAAAACGTTATCACTCCGAGTGGAAAGGCATCAAGATAATGCTCGTGTCCTAGCCGAATTTTTACGAAAGGAACCATTAGTAACAGACGTTCTTTATGCGAACAAAGGTGGAATGATTTCTTTTCGTCTCGCAGACAGCAAGTGGGTTCCTTTATTTTTAGAAAGCCTGGACCTTATCATCTTCGCGGAAAGCTTGGGTGGCGTGGAAAGCTTTATCACATACCCTGCCACTCAGACTCACGCAGATATTCCTAAGGAGGAAAGAGAAAGACGAGGGATCTGTGATCGGTTGTTACGCTTTTCAGTAGGAATTGAGCATGTGGAAGATTTAAAGGAAGATTTGAAACAAGCATTTAACCAAATACGTGCTAAGGAGAGGAAATAATGAGTGAGCATAGGGATCAGTTAGAAACAAAATTTGTCCATTCTGCTAGAGACAACTTTGTGGAAGAAAAAACAGGTGCTGTCAATGTTCCTATCTACTTATCTTCCACCTTTCATCAATAATTGTTTTACCTTTTTGGATAACACGTTCATGACTCCCCTACTTCAAAATCCAATTTTATTGGGAGTAGATGTTGTCTTACATAGTGCAACCAATGTCTATAAATAAAACAAGGACCTTGGAGGTTAAATCCAAGGCCCTTGTTTTATTACTTCATAAAGAATACTAGATGAAGGATATCATCTACTCCTCTGAATGCGATTGAAAAGAATGGGATGTATAATGGAAACGGGATTAATAAAAATAGAAACGCCCAAACTTTTTGATCCGAGTCAAGCTTTACTTTTGTGTAAGTAAGTAGCATCATGATTACGAAAAATAACGGGTATCCAAATAATCCAAGGAAGAATACAGGCTCAACTATAAACTTAGAATGAGGAAACATAGCTATTAAAAAAAAGAAAAAACAAGAAATGATAAGGAAAGCTAGGATAGATATCCAAAACCACTTAGGGAACACTCTCACTGGTAACCCTCCTTTTTCTTCTTTTTCAGCCTACCCTATTCTTTACTAACTTGCCTACCTAAAACTATCCTTTTTGCTTTAATGGTGTGATTTCTTTTCCATACGGCAAAATATGATACACTGTCAATAAAATAACACCAATTAAACTTGACCAACCAAGTATAAAATACATCATTCCCCCACCATAGGAATCAATCAGAAAGCCACCAAATAAAGATCCGAATATTCCAGAGACTCCAAAAAATACTGTAACAAATAATAGGTGCCCCGTAGCTTGGAGAGAAGTTGGAATTAATCGGGAAACATAGTCAAAAGCAGCTAAATAAAAGACACCAAAGGATAACCCATGCAAGAATTGAAAGCCTGTAATAATGATAGGATCAGAGATGAAGGAATAAATAAACCACCTAGTACTATACAAAATACCCGCACCAATAATAAAAATTAATGGATGGTATTTTTTAAACCAAAGACCCGCAAAAGCAAACACTGCTGCTTCACTTGCTACTCCAATAAACCAAGATAAACCAACAAGTCCTTCGCTCCCTCCAATTCTCGTAATGTAAAGCCCAAGAAAACTATCACTAGCGCGATGCGTGATCGTAATAAACATGATCAAAACTAGAAAAATGATAAGGGGTTTATTCTGAAGTAACTGCTTCACGTCAGATAATTGAATCGAAACATCTTTTTCTACTTTCACGTCTGTCAAAAATAAACAGGATATAAAGGCAATGATCCCAAAAGAAAAGTAAGGCCACATAATATGTTGAATTCCCACTCTCCCTAGGATCTCGCCAAAAATTAAGGCCGATACCGCAAAACCAATGGAACCCCAAGTGCGAATACTTCCAAAATTAACACCTAATTGTACGGATTTTCTTTGAGCCAAACTGTCACTTAACGCACCAATGGGAGATACAAAAAAATAAAAAATAGCAGCCATAATTAAAATAGTGGCTAAAGCTGTCATTTGAAAGAAAACGAGCGTACTTAAAAGCAATCCACCCAAACAGATTAACACCATTCTTTTGACTGTTTGGTATTTATCACTCATATATCCCCAAAAAGGCTGTGCAATAATGGATGACATGGGTCCTATAGCCATAACCCAGCCAATTTCACTCCCCTTTAACCCCACGAACTCCAAATAAATAGGAAGAAAGGAAATAAGAATAGCATTCGCTCCATGAAAAAAGAACAATAATGATTTCAAAGGAATAGTGGACTCAGTTTGCAACATATGTATAACTCTCCTAGTATGTACTCCACTCTATATAGAGAGTGATTACGTCTGATTAGTCTAAGATTTTAGTATAACGCTATTTGGAGTACATTAACAAAGATTTTATTTTATAGTACGGGATTATTAAAAGTGTTCCCCTAAATAAAGTGAAACTTCAATCAGTGGTCGTCCCCCACTGATTGTTAGCAACTAAGAGTATATGACCTAAAGGCCCCTGGAACCAATCGAACCTTTACGGGAAAAGTATGAAGATATAAAAAAAATGGCCAGCAGGACTCGGGTTCATCCCGAATCGCACTGGCAGTTTTAAAATATAAACCTACCTAATAGGTTGGATGATGAATTTTTCTTGTTTTCTTCCTACCCTCTTTTATTACTGTTTTACTGTCTTAGAAAACGATGCTCCTAATAACAGCATGACAATGGAAAACGAAAGTACAGCAATATTCTGTAGTTCTTGAGTTCCTAGGAGGTAACCTATAATGGAACTATTGCAGACATGGTAAGTCCCCAAACAAATTTTACTGAAATTCTTCTTTATAAGAAGAACCACTCATTTTTTGATAGCTAATAATTGATACTTAAATGTTTAATATCTATAGACACCTTCACATGTATTGGCTATTGGTTCATAATAACAATGTTGTTTATATTGCCCTGTATTGGGTTGATTATACCATGTTGGAGGGCATTCACCATAAGGGTTAAAATACCAGAGCGCATATTTAGAAGGATGTTGTCTCCAATAATCTAAAACCTGCTTTGCTAATTTTTTCTCCACCCCTCTTGCTCTGTTGTAGAAAACATTTCCCTTTTGTACGGCTTCAAAAGAATAATTCCCTCCCTGCACTTGATAAATGACATCAGGTATGGACTTTAATCCAATAAAATCTAAACAATCAGCCTTTGCTCGATTTACAATAACATTACCAACCATGAGCATCCCAAGCTTACCTTCGCCTTCCGCTTCTGCCCTTATCATCCTTGCTACTAAATCCACATCGCTATCTGTATATTTTACTCTTGGCATTTTTATCACCTCTAAAAGAATTGTATGAAAAATGCCTATAAAAATGTGGGCTTTTCTCTTTTTTTTACTTAGTGAACTTGTACTTATTTCTCTTGGACTATCCATTTCAATCCCATGAAAAGGGAATGAATATTTATTTAGATTACATGAAATTTTAACCCATGCTCATATTAAAAATTAGGAGGCCTATATTATGAAAATGACATACTTAACTATTCTATTTCTTATGTTTAACCATAATGCAGTTTCAAATGACCTAGGGGTGACTTATAAAGGGGATACGCTTACTACTGTAAATAGATCTGATTTTTTAATTCCCTATCTTGACGTACTAGTTATAGATGAAAATAAATATATTCACTTGATAAATCAACTGGATCAGAAAATATATAAGGCGCCTGTTGATGCATCAATCAATGATAATGGAATAATTGTTCCTGGAGAAGTAGGTTATAAATTACATCTTCACAGATTCAAAGAACTTTTCTACACCTATTTTTTTGAAAATGGTTCTGCTCAAATGGAGGCCCCTATTCTTGAAGTTCACCCAAAGGTTGACAGTGAACTATTAGCAAACATTAGGACACAACAAATTGGGCAATATGTTACCTATTATAATTCTAAGAACAAAGAAAGATCCTATAATATTGTTCTTTCTACAGAAGCCATAAATAATCATGTTATATTTCCTGGTGAAACTTTTTCTTTTAACCAGGTTGTGGGTAAGAGAACAAAAGAAAAAGGTTATTTGCCCGCACCTGTGATTGTTAAGGGAGAGGTTGCAGAAGGAATTGGCGGGGGGATATGTCAGGTTTCTTCCACCCTATTTAATGCAGTTGACCGTGCCGGTGTCGAAATTCTTCAACGGTATTCCCACAGTAAGAGCGTTCCCTATGTTCCACCAGGAAGGGATGCAACAGTCAGTTGGTATGGGCCTGATTTTACTTTTAAAAATATCTTAAATGAACCCGTTCTAATCCGTTCAAAGGCACGAGATGGGAAAGTAGTCATTCAAATCTACTCTTCTGACCTTGTGGAATACACTCCACGCAAAGTACCAAAAGTTTTAGATGAGCTTCCAAAGGAAATACAGATTTTCCATTAATTAATAATCTCTATTTTTTAAAAGTTCCTCTTTTTAGGAACTGATCAACTAGTTGTGCAGTTACCTTTTTGTGGTGAATTTCTAAATGTCCATAAGGGAGAACCACATAATCATTCAAATCAGGGAAGTAAACGGAATCCAATTCTACTCGCCCATCATTTGTTACAGGAATTAACTTACCTAACAAAAGATTATTTTTATTACCCGCGATCGCTCCCAACTCAATGGTCGGATGGGAAGTCAGGTTCAATTGTTTAATATATTCCTTATGAAGAGATTTTAAGGTGCGATATATTTTAACAGAAAATGGGAAAATACCGGCTAATTCTGCTAACCTACTTCCATTGTTTGGTGTAGCAATGAGAACACATCTTCCAACTCGATTTTTGTATTTTTTATTGGAAATGACCTTACGAATAACAAGTCCACCAGTACTGTGACCTATTAAATGTGGTTTTTCATTAGGAAAATGCTCATCAATGATACGCTCTAACTCCACAGCTGCTTTATCAAATTCTTTATAAGTTAAAGAAAAGTCCGGAGTTAAACATGTATAACCAAGAGGTTCTAAATGATTCTTTAGTGGAGCCATATCTGAACCATCCTTTTTATATCCATGTACTAATATAGCCTTGATGATAATCACATCCTCTTTCCAAAAGGAATAGTAGAATCAATGATTAAGTTTCTTGTTGGTTACGAACTGAGCATATCCCTTTACAGTAAACCTATCAAAAAATAAATTGGAATAGAAAATATATGATTCCATTTTATAATTTCATATATGCCCAACCATTCAAAGACGTTCCCGTGTTCCCTCAACTCCTCAATGAATTCTTCAATAATTTGAAACTGTTCCACGGTTTCACATCCTTCCTCTTTATTCTTTCCTTTACCAAGATAAAATATTGATTTTGTAATAGTAAGAAAAGCGCAAGCGCCCTTGATCATCGACGTAAGGCGGTGAGGCCCACAGGATGTGGGTCACGTAGGCGGTTGCGACACGATGGCGCGGTTTTAGCCTACGTTCCCTCCCAGATAAAGGAAACACGGTTCACGAAGTGAATCGATGTTGACTTATCGATGGAGAGGAGGGAACCGACTCTAGTCGATAGGGCGCTGGAGCTAGACAAGTTTTATACTTTCCTATCTGTTAAAAAAAGAGAATGCCTGTTGGACATTCTCTTTTATCATTCCTTAAAAAGAAGGTAATTGATCTAAATTATTTTCTTTAATGCCGTCTGGTTCACTTCTTAAGATATCTCTCCCATACTTATGAAAAACATCAACGTGCATAAGTTTTCCTGCTTTTGCTTCTTCTAAGGCAGTAACATAGTCTAATTCTCGTCCAGTATTTGTTTTCATCGCAATGATATCTCCATCATCATTTTTACGAACAGCTACAATTTCTTCGCCGTCATAGCCTTGTTGGTTAACCGCTTCTTCTTGTGCTTGTTGGTCACCTTGCTCCTTGTATTCATTGTAGATTTTTTCAAAGTCTTGTTGACTCATTAAAAACACCTCCTGTACAAGATTAGTATGTGTGGAAGGTGTATGATTTATAAATTTATGATTTGTTCCATCCCTCTGCTAACATGCCATACACCACATGGTCCACATAGTGGTCATATAACCATTCTACTTGTCGCAAAGTTCCTTCTTTTACAAAACCTAACCTTTCTGGAATCGCACGACTCTTTTGATTAGCTTTTGCCACTCTTATCTCAACCTTATGTAGCCCTAATTCTTGGAAGGCATTTGTCGTTAAAGCTCTCGCTACCTTTGTCATAATACCAAGTCCTTGAAAATCTGAATCCAGCCAATATCCTAGATAAGTGATTTTATTAACCCAATCAATTTCATTGTAGCCTGCTACTCCAATTATTTCTCCCCTATAAAGGATCAGTGTAGTCATGCTTCTCTGTTCAGCATAATTTTTTTGCCCAATCTTAATGAAATTCTTTGTATCTATAACGCTTGTTGTCCCATCAAGCCAAGCTAACCACGGTTTAAGATATTCCCTATTTTTATCTATCACTGAAAATAATTTTGTTGCATCTTTATTTTGAGGAAGTTTAAGGGAAAGCTCCTCATCAATTTTCATAACGAACATCTTTTTCCCCTCCATAGAGAAAAACCTTTTTATTTATACTAATTTAACTTCCAGGTTATTCCCCTCTTTTCTGTTATACATTTTGACTTGTCTCTATTTGGCACCCTGAAGTTTTCCTTTATATAATGTCTTCTTTTGAAGCTGGATTTTTAACTCATTAGCGATTTTTCTCAATTTTGAACTTTCGCTTTCCGTAACAATCGAAATGACCTTCCCATCTAGTTCAGAGCCTAGCCTTCCTGTTCTCCCTGATCGATGGATATATTGTGCGGATTCTTTCGGTACATCTAGTTGAATCACATGTGTGATGTCTTGGATATCGAGTCCTCTTGCTGCAACATCTGTAGCAAGCATAAAAGAAACCGCTCCTGAACGAAAATCGCGAATGGCTTTGGCGCGATCCTGCTTTTTGGAATCACTGTGTAACACAGCAACATCGATTCCTTTAAATCGAAGTTTCTCTGCCATAACTGATAAATTTCCAATATCTCTCGCGAACACTAACGTTTTTCCCTCTTCTGCATGATGTATTTTCCTTAAGGTTTCTAATTTGTCCCTTTCCTCAACTACTACAAAGATATGGTCAACTAAAGGTTTACTATCCTCTGATAAATTAACTCTTATGACAGCTGGTTCCTTCATTCGCGTTCTAAAAAATTGTTCCATATCATTGGATACTGTTGCAGAGATGACAACCAATTGACGATCAGCCAAAGCTCTTTTTATCACTTCATCTACCTTCGCTTGATGCTCTGGCACCATTAATTGATCTGCTTCATCTAATACAATTGTTTTCACCTCATGCATTTTTAATTTCTTTTGTTTGGATAGCTCATCGACTCGACCCGGAGTACCAACAATTATATGAGGGTGTTTTTTCAACTTTTCCAATTGACGTTTAGGATTCGCTCCCCCAATTAGAGTAGCACTACGAATTCCACTACCCTCTCCCCATACTTGCACCTGTTCATGAATCTGCATCACAAGCTCATGGGAAGAAGCTAATATAAGTACCTGTGGATGAACTTGATCTAAATCTACATTTTGTAAAAGTGGTAAAAGATAAGCTAACGTCTTCCCAGTACCTGTCGGCGCCTCAGCGATAACATCCTTCCCTTCCTCAATCACAGGAATAGCCTTTTTCTGAACAGTCGTTAAATCTTCAAACCCCGCCTTATCCCACGCCTTTAGAATAAACGGTTGCGGTTCCTTAATAAATATATCTTCCATAAACCATACTTCCCTTCAAATTACTACTCCTAAATCTACCATGTACACACCCGCACTTCAACATGGAGCCGGTTCTCACCAACCCGTTATCTTGTAATATACAGTAGTATGTTGGTGAGAACCGACCCCCCCAACACACCAATACCCCCTAGGGAACACCTGTGATGTAAAACACGCTTATCCGTGATTTCGTTCACTTCAACGACACAAATTTGCCTTTAAGATGTAGTTAGAAGATAAAGAGGGGGAGATAAGAGATGGCGACATCAAAAGTTAGGGGATCTGAACATAATCAAGAAGAAACACAAGTTGGAACAATAATATCTGTTGGCATAGTTGCCGCAGTCATTGTAGTTATGTGGGTAGCCGTATTTGGAATTTATATGGCTAGATTGTAGAGAAAGGGGAGAACTTCATGCACCGTTTAGAGGAAATTTGGATGACCATTAGTATCGGAATCTTAGTTATTTTTATGTTAGTTATTGGATATCAAACTTTTGCTTTAGGAATGGGGCCACCAAGTAATATGGACACCATTGATCCACAAAATGTGGAAGCCACAGAACCTTTTGATGAGCCTGGTGTAAAAGAAATTGGGGAGAACGAATATGAAGCAGTTATTATTATGCAACAATTCGGATTCCAACCAAGTACGATAGAAGTTCCTGCAGGAGCTAAAGTGAATTTTACACTTACATCAAAAGATGTAACTCATGGATTCCAAGTAGTAAATACAAATATTAATGCAATGGTTATGCCTGGACATATTCAAAGAATATCTCATACATTCGACGAACCGGGCGATTATTTAGTCGTTTGTAACGAGTATTGTGGTGCTGGACACCAAGCAATGAGTACGACAATCATAGTTAAGTAAAGGAGGGAATAGCTAATGGCACAAACATTAAAAACTACCATTAAAGAAGGAGCTAAAAGGGCCTTAGGGGTGAATCCTCAGGATGCAAAGATATCACTATCCTACTTCACAGTAGCTTTTGTCTCTCTATTAATAGGTGGCCTTTTTGGATTACTACAAGGATTAGAAAGAGCAGGACTTATACAATTACCCCATTGGTTAGATTACTATTCCATATTAACCGCACACGGATTACTTTTGTTGGTTGTATTTACAGCAACATTCACCATTGGTTATCAATTTGCTAACTTATCCCACTCATTGGGTGGGCTTTTACCAAAAGTAAGAAAAATGGCATGGATAGGTTTCGGTCTCATGCTTATTGGAACAGTAATGTCAGCTACAATGGTGTTATTAGGTAAAGCATCTGTGTTATATACCTTTTATCCACCGATGGCTGCACACCCAATCTTCTACTTCGGATTAGTGCTTATTGTTCTTGGAATTTGGTCTTCCTGTTTTGGAGTATTTACCAACTATCGTCATTGGAGAAAAAATCATCCAGGGCAAACTGCTCCTCTTTTAGCTTACTTTGCAATGGGAGTCTTTATTCTATGGTTCTTTGCAAGCTTAGGAGTAACAATCGAAGTATTCATGATTATCCCTTGGGTACTTGGATGGGTTGAAACGATCAACGTTATGATTTCAAGAACCCTCTTCTGGTGGTTCGGACATACGCTAGTTAACATCTGGTATCTAGTTGCAACCTCAGCTTGGTATGTAATTGTACCGAAGATTCTTGGAGTAAATCATTTCAATGAAAAGCTTATTCGTCTAGTAGTAATTTTAATTGTTATCTTAAACATCCCTGGCGGATTCCACCATCAAATTATCGACTCAGCAATCTCGATTCCTATTAAATTCTTACACGTTTTTATGAGTCTGTCGATTGCAGTACCTTCTCTAATGACAGCATACGCTATGTTTAGAGTATTAGAGAAAGCGGGAAGAAAAAACGGCGGTACTGGTCTATTAGGTTGGTTTAAAAAGCTTCCATGGGGAGATGTCCGCTTCTTAGCACCAATGATTGCTATGATCGGATTTATTCCTGGAGGAGCTGGTGGTATTGTTAACACTAGTAACCAATTAAACCAAGTTGTTCATAACACAATGTGGGTTGTTGGACACTTCCACGTAACTGTTGGAGTTTCCGTAGTTCTTACCTTCTTTGGAATCTGTTACTGGATGATTCCACATCTAGCAGGACGTCAATTAACGCCACAAATGAATAAAATTGGTGTCATTCAAACGATTGTCTGGACTGTTGGTATGACAATAATGGCAGGTTCTATGCATATTGCAGGTTTGTTTGGAGACCCAAGACGTACTTCTGATACTTCTTACGGTGGTCACGAAGCTGCATTAAACTGGCTAAACTTTGAAATTATATTTGGAGTTGGGGCTACAATCCTTCTTATTGGAGTTCTTATCCAAGTTTATGCTGTATTTAATATGATGTTCTTTGCACCAAAAGGTCACACAGAGTTTCCTGTGGCGACAGCTGCACCTGGAGCACCAAAAGCACCAATGTGGACAGAACGTTGGGGATTATGGGCTGTACTATTACTTGCTGTAGTTGCAATGGCTTATGTAGTTCCAATCGTCGATATGATTTGGAACGCACCTCCAGGATCCCCACCATTTAAGATGTATTAATATGAAACTAGAGGTCAGAACCATATTTACCTTCTGACCTCTATCCACCAAGTAAGGAAGTGGTTCTATGAACAATAAGTTACGAAACCGAATAGCCATCATTTTAGTTCTCCTGTTTGGAGTGTCTATCTTTTATGTGGGGACAGATGGTTTCAGAGCCTTCACTGCAGAAAGTGCTAGAACTCTTTCGTTAGAAAAGAATAAGCCCTCCTTCCCTTCTGTAACTTTAGAAGATAGCAAATATCAAACTTATACTTTTCAAGAACTAGCAAAAGACAAATATGTCTTCATTACATTTATGTACACGAATTGTGGTTCTGTTTGCCCTATATTAGAAATGAATATGGCTGACGTTTACGACCTTATACCAGAGGCCTACTTGGGAAAAGATATTCTGTTTCTAAGCATTAGCTTTGATACAGAACGTGATACACCAGAGGTTTTATCAAAGTATGGAAGCTATTTTGAAATTGACGAAGACTTCTGGAGGATGGCACGTATTCCTAATGAACAGGAGCTACAGTCCGTTTTAGATAGCCTAGGAGTCATCGTTATTCCAGATAATAATGGAAACTTTCAACATAACTCCGCTTTTTACTTGATCAATCCAAATGGTCAGTTAGAAGAAGTTATGGATTTCACAAAAATAGAAGAAGCAGCAAGAACAACACAAACTTTTCTTGAAACAGGGAGGGATTAATAATGAAGCAATCCATCTATGGTATGGCTCTTTTCGTTTTCTTAATCCTCCCCCCTGTTGCGAATTTACTAGAATCTATTATGATTATTCATATGCATATGCAAATGCCATTGCTTGTCCTTTCAGGTTTCCTAATGGCCCGATTCTTTCAAATGAAATTTCAAAGTTTTTTTGAAAAATGGAATCAAAATGGTGTACCTGGCATTACCCTCTTTGTTATCCTATGGTTATATTGGATGATCCCAAGGGCAATGGATGAATCTTTAACTCTAGCAACAGTAGAATGGTTTAAATTTATTAGTCTCACTGTAGCAGGTATCGCCCTTCGCGATAGCTGGAAAAAGCTCAGTATGGTAGGTAAAACGATTGTCTACATCTTCTTTACTCTAAAGTTTTTAATTATGGGTTATCTATACGTCATTATTGATAGCCAAGTATGTAACAACTATTTAATTCTTGAGCAAAAAACACTTGGTTGGGGATCGTTCGCCATGGCTATATGTTTTATTATTTATGGCTTTGTTCATCTCTTCACCGACCAATCAGAGTATCAACAATCTTGATAAAAAAGCGGAAGTGCCCTTTGAACATCGACATAAGGAGGTGAGGCCCGCAGGATGTGGGTCACGTATGCGCTTTGCCACACGATATGGCGGTATAGCGTACGTTCCCGTTGAGATAATGGAAACAAGATTCATGTTGAGAATCGATGTTGACTTATCGACTGAGATGAGGGAATCAACTCTAATCGATAGGGCGATGTGGCTAGACAAATTTCAGAAATTGCCCTTTAGGGAGCTGACTCATGCCGACAGGGCACTTAATTTAAGAAAACTTAATTTAAACGGGAGGAATTTTCAATGAAAAAACTAATGTTAACGTTATTATTTGCAGCTTTAGTAATGGCTCTTGCAGCCTGCGGAGGAGACGATTCTAGCAGTAACAATGCAGGTGGTTCTGGAGAAACTGTTGATTTAACTGCTTCTAACTGGCAGTTTGATAAAGATACTTACACTGTTCCAGCTGGAAAAGTAACTTTCAACCTTAAGAATGAAGATGGTTACCACGGAATTGAAATCGAGGGTACTGATGTGAAGATTGAAGGAGAAGGATCTGATTCTGCAACATTAGAAGCTGGAGAATATACTATTAAGTGTAGTGTTCCATGCGGTAGCGGCCACGACACTATGACAACAAAACTCGTCGTAGAATAATAAATATAAAAGGTATTTTATTAAAGAATGATTCCTCGTTTGAGGAATCATTCTTTTCATAGTATCAGCTATTTATAAGTTGTTTGAGAATTTGTCTATCTCCAGCGAAAAAGCTACAATGGCCGTCCCCCAATGATTGTTAGCACCCAAGAGTATGACCTAAAGTCCCTTAAACCAATCGACATTAATGGTCGGTAATGCGGGATAAATGAATGTTTCGAGGATTGTTCTGCGCATGAGCCGGCAGTGATAGAAATGACAGGGACATCAAAAGACAAACAATTACCACAATACTTTTTTTCAAATCAAAACCCTTTCCATACGTTATCTAAGAATGCAATTATAGTTTTTTATTCCCAAGGAAAGTATGCGAGGATTTTAACTTTTTTTAAGTAATAGAAAAAGTTCGTCGATTGACGAGCTTCGGAGCCTCCTTTTTATAAAAAGGTAACACCTATCATAAGAAGAAATATGATCATAATGTAATTGACCGAGTATAAAAACATAGTACGAGCCCATTTCATATGATCTTTTACAGTGAATCCTGTGATGCTAATGATTAACCATATAACATTCAATCCAGTGGCAATAAGTATAAAAGTCCACCCGAGCTCAACCATAAAGAATGGAAGAGGGATTAGGCTGGCAACATACACAGTAGTAACTCTTTTCGTTATGGAGAGCCCGTGTACAACAGGTAAAATAGCAACCTTCGCTCGTTTGTAATCATCATACTTTCGGATAGCAATAGCAAAGGTATGCGGGATTTGCCATATGAATAAGATAAAAAACATAAGAACAGGGATACTACTTGTAGCAGAATCGATCGCGGCCCACCCAATAAGTGGAGTGACAGCCCCCGAAATACTTCCTATGATTGTGTTGAGCGTGTATCTACGCTTAGACCACATCGTGTAAAGAATGACGTAAGTAAACCAACCAACAAAAGCATAGATTGCGGCTTCTATACTTGTTATTAATAATAAGATCATGCCAAGTACACTGAATGATATGCCCATAATTAGGATATACTTAAGCGGAATGGAACCTGTAACAGTGGGTCTCTTTTTGGTTCTTTCCATAACCGAATCAATATCAACATCATACCAGTTGTTGATTACTAAGGCTCCACCCATGACTAATGTACTGCCCAAAATCGTTAAAAAAAAGATTCCCCAATGATTAAGTAATGACAGCCCATTAAAATGCAACGCTAGCCAAAAACCAGCTAACACAGGAAGAATATTTGAAATGAGCACCCCAGACTTAAAAAGTAGTTTTAAATCACTTGCGAATTGGGTATGATTTCTTATATATGCTTGATCTATAACTTCAGATGACTGTTTCACTACTACCACCTCTTAGGGCGTTAATCGTATTCTAACGATAACGATAATAATTCTATTGTAACATGAGGAGCTCAATCACTAAGTGATATAATTCATAGCTGAAAATTCATTTATGAATAGTTGTATAATCTGAAGAAATTTGTTAAAATAAGATGGTTTCATATATTTTTAAGGGGGAAAATTTTTTGTCCATCGAAGTAGGAAGTAAAGTAAAAGGAAAAGTTACAGGAATTACGAATTTTGGAGCTTTTGTAGAACTACCTGGAGGAACAACTGGACTCGTGCATATCAGTGAAGTTGCTGACAGTTATGTAAAAGATGTTAATGATCATTTAAGTGTTGGTGATGAGGTGGAAGTGAAAGTAATCAGTGAAAAAGACGGTAAAACTGCTCTTTCTATCAAAAAAGCTATCGATCGTCCCGAATCTCAATCATTCCAACGTTCTTCACGACCAGGTAGAGATGGAAGAAATTCAAAAGACTTTCGTTCCAAAGGAAATTTCAAAGCAAAGGAAAGTTTTGAGGACAAACTCGCTAACTTCTTAAAAGCAAGTGAAGAAAATCTCTCTACTCTTAGCAAGAACACTGAAACTAAACGTGGTGGTAGAGGCGGACGTCGCGGATAATCACCAATGAACTTATAACTTATACTATCAAAAGGCAAGCCCTTAGCGGCTTGCCTTTTTACGTTTGTGTAAATGGCTGCCAATATGGTTTCTGTCCCAATTAACGACGCCGCTAAACCAAGTTATGCGTAACTTTACGAATAAGCAAACAAAGCAAACAAAAAATATACTATCACAAACAAAAGGTGGTTTTTTTATGAGCATATCCGAATTATTAATAAGACTCACCATAGGATTTGTCGGGTTATTTGTACTTACAAGAATTATGGGTAGAAAAGAAATAAGCCAAATGACTTTTTTTAATTTTGTTTCTGCAATTGCTATTGGATCTTTAACTTCAATGCTTATCCTTAGTCAAAATCTTAGTATTAGAAATGGTATGATAGCACTCGTTGGATGGACCATTTTTACTCTTGTTATGGATACTATTGATATAAAGTCAAAATCCGCAAGAAAAGTCACTACGGGAGATCCCATTATTGTAATTAAGGACGGTAAAATTGTAGAGAGAGCGCTGAAGAAAAGTAGGTTAGATGTGGATTCTCTTATGGCCATGCTACGCCAGAAGAATGTATTTTCCTTAAACGATGTGGATTATGCAGTTTTTGAAACAAACGGAAAAATCTCGGTTATGAAAAATATAGAACAGCAGGCTGCAACTAAAAAGGATATAAACAAAATTTCTTCAGCGAAAGTTTATCCTATCCCCACTGAAGTTATTTCAGATGGAAAAATACTAACCAAAAATCTTGAAAAGCTAAACCTTGACCAAAATTGGTTACAACAAGAATTATCTAAAGCTGGAATAGAGACAGTGGATAATGTTTTTTTTGCACAAGTTTTGCAGGATGGAACACTTCACATCGACCAGGATAATAGACGGGTTCATTAAACATCTAAAGCCCCCGCTTTGTTATAAGCGAGGGCTCCTTTTGTTACTCTTGTAATTCCTTTATCTTTTGATTTAGTTTTTCGAAATACTGGTCAACAAGGGAAAAATCAACTGCTTTTATATAAATATCTTCTAATTGATCATGAAGGACTTTTGCGGTTTTTAAATGCTCCATTCCTTCTTTCATCTTTTGTTTATATCGTTGATTGAAGTATGCAATTTCCTCGCCGTATTTTTCATCTGTTCCTGGAGTAACCGCTTTTTCGTAAACATCTACTATTTCATCCCCATGTCTACTAGGAAAATACTCGTGGGGATCGGTGCTATCAAAAACACATACCCCTAACTCTCGGATGAGCACCATATCCATACTTTCCGGGTCAAAGCCGCAGTGATAAAGTTCAACATCAAAGTGCCGATCTTCAGCTTCTTGAGCCAGCTTTTTTAACATCGTTGATTTGCCCGTCCCTGCACGGCCTTTTATAAAAAATCGTTTGTTTAAACCCTCCGTAATATTCGGTATGAAATCCATCACTCCTTTGGGAGTCGATGCTCCGAAAAAGCGATGGCGAGTAATTCCCTCACCAACCTCACTTTTTTGACCAGTGAAAATAAGATCAATTAGTTTTTCCGTTAACTTATTAGCTTTTTCAAAATCCATTTCGTTAATATAAATTTCCTCAAGTTCATCGTGAATCCAAAGACCTTTCTCGAATAAATCGTAAGCTTTTGAATAATAGGTAGACAACTCAGTTTGTATGTCCACAATCTTTTCCTTACTCTCACGCAATAGATTGGAATCCCAAGCATCACCTAAATTAATATAGTTTTCAATGGCTCCTGGTGCCTTTGGTTCTAGAACATGTGGTGCTGTTGCATCGAACACTCCAAATTTAAGAGAAGGAATAATGATACCATCTAAGGAATCTGGATCGGATGAACAATGAAGCTCCTCGATATCAAATCCTTTTTCATTCCATACTTTTGCGATCTTTTTCATCATGGTGGACTTTCCTGTTCCTGGACCACCTTTTATTAGGTAGATATGCTCCATACCTTGCATATTTGATTCAAACAGATTGTAAAAACCTTTAGCTGTATTTCCACCTGCAAAGTAGTGCGTTATTTCCCCTGCCATAGGACACTCTCCTTTGTGAGGTAATCTACATTAACTTATGCACCTTTTTCAAAATAGGTGAATGACCTATAAAATTCTTATTCGAAAGATTGTACAATTTTCTCCGCAATCAAATGACTTTTTAAATCTCGGTCATAGTCTAATAGTTGAAGATCATTTTGCCGTACTCTCGTTAGAAACTCTTCAATAACCCCATAAAAACCCCTCTTTTGTAGAGTTGGTTCCCAATCATTCGATTCATGAGTCAAAACTTTCTTATCTTTAAAGGAAAAAACTTCATTAACATTGGTCACCATTCGCGTTTCCTCTGAACTTATTACTTCTACTTTTTCTTGAGTTGTTCCAGCCTCTCTATTCATAACACCAATCGCTGTACCCTCTCTCGCCTCCAGCTGCAGTGAAACATGATGAAGTAACCCATTATGGATTTTC
This sequence comes from Bacillaceae bacterium S4-13-56, assembly GCA_040191315.1. Lineage (NCBI taxonomy): Bacteria > Bacillati > Bacillota > Bacilli > Caryophanales > Bacillaceae > Bacillaceae bacterium S4-13-56. The sequence continues at coordinate 19,930 of JAWJLM010000032.1, forward strand.
CCATGAACATGGAAATTTTCCACATGATAGGGAAATAAGTAAAGTAAAGTATCAATCACATGAATAAAATCATCAAATATGAAGGTTCTTGGATCTGTAGCAAGATTAGCACGATTTTTTTGAATGAGTACCATATTTGGATTCTGTACTTCTTTTACCTTTTGATAAGGGGGAGCAAAGCGTCGATTAAAACCAACCTTTAAAATAAGACCTTTATTTTTAGCTTTGTTCATAAGACGTTCTGACGAAGCAGCATTATATGTAATTGGTTTATCAACGTAAACGTGGATGCCGTGGTCAAGTAATTGATCAACGATTCTCTCATGTGATTCTGTAGAAGAATGAACAAAAGCAGCCTCCATACCACAATTCAGCCAATCATTTATATGATTGTATGTATTTTTAATTCGGTGCTTTTCTTTTATTTCTTGCAAAGTCTCAAGATTTCGCGTGCAAATATGCAATTCAATATTCACGGTTTGCGTAAGTATGGGTAAATAAGCTTTTTTAGCAATATCACCAATTCCAATCATTCCTATTTTCACTAGAAAAACCTCCCTTAATGTATTTAACAATATTTCCTTTTCTATCACAGTATTCTAAAGTTTTCTCCCTGAAGTTAGAAAGGTTTTATGCTTTTTTATTCTATCAACCGACTAAAGTAACAGTGAAACTTCAATCAGTGGTCGTCCCCACGATTGTTAACACCTAAAGGTCCTTGAACCAATCGGACATGAACCGGTTTTTGCTTAAGATTTGGGGTGGGGTATGAATGCCTGTTCATGCGAGATAAATTTTGATAGTATAAAAAGCCCCTAATTTTTCATTGACTTAAATATGTTCAAATCCATTTGCTCTCAAAATAAAAAGGGCAATAGTCAGAATAATCATTACAACAAGACAGCCGGTATCGTGTTTTTGCCAGACAAGTTGACGAAAGGTTGAACGTTTTCCCCCGGATTGATACCCACGCACTTCCATTCCATTGGCCATATCCTCTGCACGATTTAATGAACTTACAAACAAAGGAAGAAAAATTGGAACTAGGGATTTCATTTGTTGAAACAACGAGCCTTCCCCAAATTCAGTACCTCGAGCACGCTGGGCATCCATTACCTTTTGTGTTTCATCTAAAAGATTGGGAATAAAGCGTAAAGAAATAGAAAGCATTAAGGATAGCTCATCCACAGGAACTTTAAATACTTTTAAAGGGCGTAACAGATAGTTAATCCCATCAGTGAGATCAATAGGCTTTGTTGTCAAGGTAAGTACTGTTGAAATAAATACAATTAAAACAAATCGACAGAAAATATAAAAACCCATTTCAAGTCCATAAGAGGATATCGTAATTGGTCCCCAATCGACATAAATAGTTCCTCCAGCTGTAAAAATAATTTGAAGGAAAACGGTAAAAAGAATAAGCCAAATCAGCGGGCGTACTCCTTTAATATAAATACGAAAAGAAACGCCAGACATCCTCATCACAAATAAGGTAAAGGCCCAGAGTATAGCATAGGTTTGCCAATTATTAGCTAAAAATAAGATTAATATAAAATAAATACCAGAAGCGAGTTTTGCACGCGGGTCCATAAGATGGAGAATAGATCCCCCTGGGAAATACCTTCCTAAGATAAGCTGGTTCATACGAGCCCCACCTCGATTAGTTCATCTGCAAGTTCTTCCACGGTTAGACAAGTCTTTGAGAAACGAACGCCCATTTCTTCTTCAATACTCAATTGCAGTTTTCTTGCATTAGGAACATCAACATTCCATTGTTTCAGTTTTTCAACCTCACGAAATATTTCTCGAACGGGTCCATGCATCACAACTTTTCCATGATCCATCACAAGAACATCGTTAGCATAACGTGCCACATCATCCATATCATGAGTCACCAAAACAGTAGTAAGATTTCTTTCTTTATGCCAAAAGGTTAATAACCCCATTATTTCCTTTTTCCCTTTTGGATCAAGTCCAGCACCCGGCTCATCTAGAACTAGCACATCAGGTTCCATGGCTAACACACCCGCAATGGCTACTCTCCTCTTTTGGCCACCTGATAAAGAAAAAGGTGATTTTGATAAAATATCAGGTTCTAAACCAACTAGTTTAATTACATCATATGCAATTTTACGTGCTTCATCCATAGATTTGCCGAAGTTCATAGGTCCGAAGCAAATATCCTTTTCTACCGTTTCCGCAAAAAGTTGTGATTCAGGAAACTGAAACACCATACCAACCTTTTTTCTCACGTTTTTCAATGCCTTTTTATCCTTTTGTTGATTAATAATAAGGTTTCCTACCTTTACTTCTCCCTCACAAGGAATAAGGAGCCCGTTCATAACTTTTAACAGACTTGATTTTCCTGAACCTGTATGACCAATCACAGCCGTAAAGGAATTAGGAGGTAGGACTAAATCTATAGAATCAAGAACTCGTGGTGTTCTAATAGGCCCAATGACATAGTCTGCTGTTACACCGGTAAATGTGATTTGCATATCCACTTCACCATTTCTTCTTCTGACATATAAATTGGAGGAACTTTTCTCCCTCTACGTTCGAGCTCTCTTCGAAGTTTCTCTCCTAAAGGAGCTTCTAGACCCGTGCATTCTGAAAAAATCACCCTTGGATCTCCATCCTTCACAATCCGGCCGGACTCTAGCATGATGACCCTGTCAGAATGAGCAGCCTCATTCATATCATGGGTAATCGATATAATTGTAATATTTTCTTTCTCTTGTAATTGTCTAAGAGTACCTAGTACTTCTCGTCTACTCTTTGGATCCAACATAACTAATGCTTCATCTAAAACAAGGATTGATGGTTTAAAAGCAAGGATCCCAGCAATAGCAACTCGTTGCTTTTGTCCCCCAGATAGTCTAGAAGGATCATGAAACCTGAATTGTGTTAATCCAACCATACCTAACGCTCGATCGACGTTCTCCTTCATTTCCTCATAGGGCATATTTATATTTTCTAACCCAAAGGCAATATCGTCCTGGACAGAGGTACCTACAAATTGATGATCTGGATTTTGAAAGACTAAACCAATATGTCTTCGAGCTTCCCATTTCGTTTGATCAGACATAGGAACTCCTGCTATAGAAACTTTGCCGCGATGGGGTTCTAATAGACCAACTAACAACTGTGCTAAAGTAGATTTGCCGGATCCGTTGTGACCAATGACGGCCAGCCATTCCCCTTGTGTTAAGGAAAACGTGATATCAGACAAAGTCTCTTCCGTTTTTCGCTGGTCATAACGAAAGGAAAGATTTTGGACCTCAAGGACCGGTGCTTCCATCCGAACCCCTCCTCTCTATAACAAAAATGAAATAAGTAAGAAAGCTACGATAGAGCTATTCACTAATATAAGGTTTTTAACAGCCACAAAAAAAGTTTCTGACTTTTCCTGTTTTCGATTAAACAGTCTTACATGCTTATACACTGGAATCGCTATAACTAAAGTGAAAAGCATGATAGTTGGAAGTAAGCGGAATAACACAGCCACTATAATAGCACCGAATGTAGCTAAATACAGCAAATCAAATAACCAAATGGAATATTTCTTTCCCAAATAATAAGGTAACGTATAACGGCGATTCACAATATCATCTTCTAAATCACAGATATTGTTAGCAAGCATTAGATTTGCAATAGTAAAGACACACGGTAAGGAAACAATGATAATTTCTATGATTTTAATAATATCAGCCTCAAAGCTAATGGTTCTTCCTTGCCATACTAACTGTGCAATTCCTTGATCAAAGGCATTCACATACACAATGAGGAAAATAATACCAAATCCCATCGTCGCACCTGAGAAAACCTCTCCTAATGGCATTCTGGAGAAAGGAATAGGACCAAAAGTGTACAATATTCCTATGGAAAAACATACAACTCCAATGAGTAAAACGAGTAAATCCGTTCGGAAAACTAACCAAACTCCTAACCCTGTCGCTGTAAAGAAAAGGGTAAAAATAGTAGTAATAACCACCCATTCAGGTATATTCTGTTGGCCAATAATGTTTCTCTTTTTCCTGTAATCTCTGTCTTTTGCCGTCTTAAAGTCCATATAATTGTTAATGGCCGTAGTAGTCAAATCAATCAACAACATCGAAAAAAAGAAAATTAAAGTGTTCATCGGTTGAAATGTGTCATAGCGAAAATAGACGAAAAGACATCCTATTAAAAAAGGAAATACACTAGCAATCTTTGTTTGAATTTCTACTAGTTTTAAAAATGAGTTAATGGACATTTTTAGCCCTCCTCTTCCAGTCTGACCTTAGTTCCCCATCGTGAACTCATCATTTGTAATTTCAAAATTCTTTAATCCTTTGGTTATATATACTTTTTTATCAAAGGTTACGAAAACAGCCTCTACACCCTCCATATTTTCTAAATGTTTTAGTCCATCCCCTAACCCTTTCGAGAAAATGGTAGTTGAGAGTGCATCTCCATCAATAGAATATTTACTAATAATAGATACACCAGCAATATCTCCTTCAAATGGATATCCATCCGCTGGATTTAATAAGTGATGATATCTTACTCCATTCACTTCTATATAACGTTCATAGACACCAGATGTTACGATAGAAAGGTCTGATGCTGGAAAAATGCCAATCGTTTTCCCTCGGGCCGAAAAAGGATCTTGTATCCCGGTTCTCCATGGATTTCCAGATGGATTATTCCCCATAACGTAGATATTGCCCCCCAAGTCCACAATTGCAGTCGTTACATTTTCTTCTCTTAAAACTTTAACTGCCTCATCTGCAATAAATCCCTTAGCAATCGCTCCTAAGTCGAGCTTCATTCCTCTCTCTTTTAGAAAAACGGTCTTTTCTTCTTCATTTAATACAACATTTTCGTAATTTATCTTTGGTAAAACCACATCGATTTCTGATTGCTCCGGTTTTCTGGCATCATCAAAGCCAATATGCCATAATCTAGTTAATGGCCCAATGGTAATATCGAAGGAGCCATCGGCATCTGAACTATATCGTTTACCTTCCTTAATAAGTCGGAATACATCATCGGAGACTCTAACAGGTTCTATCCCGGCACTATCATTGACAATATCAATCTCTGAATCTTGTTCTTCAGGACTAATTTGATTCGCAAGTTCTTGGATCCTAGCAATGGCCTTTTCTACAGCTGCTCCTTTTTCTTCATCATAAACCTTTACTGTCACAACTGTACCCATTAAAAAAGCAGTTTGTTTATAAGGTTCTTTAAGGAGTTTTACTGATTGCCCTTGAGCAGCAGAACAGCCGGCTACCAACATTATCATAAGGCTCAGAACAGTTATTAATGTTTTTCTCTTCATATTTTTCAGAACCCTTCTTAGTGAAAATAAATACATAATTTATATATATCATGTTGGAATGAAAACAAATCATTGTATAAATACGCATAAATTCCTCTTTCCAATCATGATTGTGAACTTATTCACATTTCAATGTGAGTATATCACCGGACCCTTCTCCTGTCTAGGTATTTCCTCCTTTTATCCCCCTTTCCATATGTCAATTTCTGTTTAAAAAACCTATTAAGTCAACGTTTTTCATTGGTCCTGTAAATATGTATAGAAATCGAACTTTTCTCGCTACCTAGTATTTGTTTCTAATTTGTGAACAGTTGAGCAAATTTTGATTTTCTTTAAGAAAATCCATAGACAGTTTAAAAATCACAAGTTAAAATATGTATAGATTGTTCAACATTTCACATAAAGTATAAAAGGAAGTGAGCTTATGGCTGAGAAAGAGATAATTATTATCGGAGCAGGTTATGCGGGGTTGCGTGCTGCAAAAAATCTAGCAAAAAAATATAAAAAAGACCCTTCCGTATCCATTACATTAATAGATAGACATTCCTATCATACAATGATGACAGAATTGCACGAAGTAGCCGGTAACCGTGTAGAACCTCACGCTGTTCAGTTAGATCTAAGAAGATTATTCAACCGTTCGAAAGTAAACTTGGTGACTGATAATGTCACAGGAGTAGACCACAATTCAAAAATTGTTCATACAGAACACGGATCCTACTCCTACGATTATCTTATACTTGGTATGGGAGGAGAACCGAATGATTTCGGTACTCCAGGAGTTAAGGAACATGCGTTTACCCTTTGGTCTTGGGAAGATGCTGTAGAAATTAAAGAACATATCTTAAAAACCGTTTTAGAAGCCTCTAAAATCCATGATGAGAAAAAGCGTAAAGCAATGCTTACCTTTACTGTCTGTGGTTCAGGGTTCACTGGCATTGAAATGGCGGGAGAACTATTAGAATGGCGAGATAGATTGGCCAGAGACCACAAGCTTGATCCAGACGAAATTACCATTTATGTAGTAGAAGCTGCCCCAACGATTCTTAATATGCTTAATCGTAAGGATGCAGGAAAAGCAGAAGCCTACTTAATGAAAAAAGGCGTACAAATTCTTAAAAATTCACCAATTGTAGAAGTTAAAGCAGAATCTATCATCCTTAAATCTGGTAGTGAACTTCCAACTCAAACTCTCATTTGGACTGCAGGTGTTCAAGGAAACAGAGACGTAAAGGAATACGGAATGAGTGAAGGCTGTGGAGGACGTATTAAAGTAAACGAGTATATGGAGTCCGTTGACCTTGAAAATGTGTATGTTGTTGGTGACTTAGCTTACTTTGAAGAAGAACCTGGAACGCCTACCCCACAAATAGTTGAGGCTGCTGAACAAACGGCAAAGACGGCTGTTCGATCTATCATTTCAGAAATCAGCGGTGGGGACAAAGAGCCTTTTAAATCTAATTATCATGGATTAATGGTCTCTATTGGAGCAAGATATGGCGTTGCGGATGTTGGAGGAATGCACCTTAGTGGTTGGTTCTCTAACCTAGTAAAACACATGGTAAACCTTTGGTATTTCTTCGGAATCCGAAGTGGCTATTATATGTTTCATTATATAATGCATGAATTTTTCCACACGAAAGATAAACGTAATATATTCAGAGACTTTATATCCCGATATGGAAATGTTCTTTGGAGTTTACCTCTTCGAATTTATCTAGGACTCTTCTGGATTATCGAAGGTTGTATTAAGCTTTGGGGAGAAGATAAATGGAGCGAAGCAACCTCTAGTATATCTAGTCTACCAAAACTATTCACAGGTCTAGGAGAACAATCCTGGTTGGTAGGTTCAACGGTTAGAATGCCATTTGATTGGTTACTAACCACTACAAGTGGGGCAAGTGAAGCTGCTGGCGGAACAACAGAATGGACGGAACCAATTATCAGTCATGTACCTGGGATCTTTGCTTGGGTAATGGAGATATTCCTCCCAACACCAGAAATGGCTATCTTGGTACAAAAAATCATGGTATTTGTTGAAATTGGGTTAGGTCTTGCCCTTCTCGTTGGATTATTTACATGGTTAGTTGGGGCAGCCAGTGCTGTCTTTATTGGAATATTTACTTTGTCAGCAATGTTAGGCTGGGAGCAATTCTGGGTATTACCTGCTTCTATCGCTCTTATGAATGGTTCCGGACGTTCCATTGGTTTAGATTACTGGGTTGTTCCCTTCCTTCAACGATTTGCAGGTAACTGGTGGTATGGCAAGGAACAATCTATCTATATTGATCAAGGAAAAGCTGTACCAAGGAACAAAAAACAGCAAAAAGCCTCCTAACCCCTGTGGATGGATTTCATAGATATTCAAGTGAAGCCCTTCACATATATCGATAACTCACTCCTTCCGAGAGGTAGCTCCTTCTTCCTCTCGGACTATAAAAAATGAATGAAGCAAAGGAGAGAAAAGACATGAAGGGCTATCTAGAAATGATTAAACCTTTTGACATAATCATTGTAATTACACTAATCTTAATGTCTTTTCTACCTTTTGCTATTTTCACCGTCCAACAAGGAGAAGCAGAAGGTACAAATTTGGTTGCGGTTATAAAAGTAGAAAATGAAGTAATTAAGACAATCCCACTTACTGGACATGAAGGCGTTGAAATCTTCGATGTGTATCCACATCCTGATGAGGTCAATACAATTGAAGTAAATGGAGAGAAAATTAGAGTAAAAGCCGCCAATTGTCCGGACCAAGTCGACGTGTTAACAGGGTATATATCTAGACCAGGGGAAACTATTGTATGCCTTCCTCACAAAATGGTTATAGAAATACAATCTGATAATGGATATATAGAAGATGAAATAATCATTAGCTCTTAATTGAAAAGCGATAGCACACTTGGGTTGTATAATTCAAAAGGGAGAGGGATTGCCTATGACTAAAAATCAACGCCTTGTTTATATCGCTTTATTAGCAGCACAAGCTGTCATTATTAGTTTACTAGAAAGGGCAATTCCTTTCCCTTTTGCTATTGCTCCCGGTGCAAAACTAGGTTTAGCCAACATTATTACTCTTATGGCCTTATACACTCTTTCCACTATAGATACAGCAAAGGTAATAGGAACACGTTTAATATTAGCTGCTCTTTTAGGCGGAACCATATCTACTTTAATGTATAGTTCTGCAGGAGCTGTTTTAAGTTTTATAGGAATGTGGGCAGTGAAAAAGCTTGGTCCTACTCGTGTAAGCATTATTGGAGTGAGTGTTACAGGCGCTATGCTACATAACGTCGGTCAGCTAATGATTGCTTCTTGGATTGCACAAACCTGGACAGTTATGCTCTACTTACCTATTTTATCCGTTGTTGGAATTTTATCAGGAATTGCAGTAGGAATTGTAGCTAATTATCTGATTTCTCATGTGGAAAAGCTCCATTATTATAAAGATTTGCAAGAGATCAAAGTATCTCATTATCAAATAGAAAGAGGTTAGAGCGATGCGTGTACATCAAATGTGGAATTCTTACCCTGAACTAAAAACTGACTTAGGCATGGTGCTTACACTCATTGATTCCCATGTTAATGTTCGTGATAGAACGGTTGAAACCATAATAAAAGAATTAATTTATTCTGGAGGAAAATTACTAAGACCTGCCTACTCCCTTCTTTGTTCTCAAATTGGACCAAAAATGGATAAGGACCGCGCAATAGCCGTTGCCGCAGCATTGGAAACATTACACATGGCCACCCTAGTCCATGATGATGTTATAGATGAAGCAGAAACACGACACGGAAATCCAACCATTCATACTCGGCAAGGAAACAAATTTGCTGTTTACTCTGGGGACTATCTTTTCTGTATCTGTTTTTCTATTCTTTCAAGGTATTCTAAGTCCTTAGCCCATTTGGAATTCAATTCAAGAAGTATGGAACGAATCTTAAATGGTGAACTAAATCAATGGAACTCACGCTACCAATCTACTCCCTCTATAAGAAACTATTTATCTCGTGTTTCTGGAAAAACGGCTCAATTATTTGCAGTAAGCTGCTATTCAGGAGCAATGGAAAGTGAAGCTGAACGAAGAGACGCAATGAATGCCTGGAATATGGGACATTACATCGGGATGGCCTTTCAAATTATGGATGACATCTTAGATTTTAAGAGTGACAGTAAAATTCTTGGTAAACCAGCAATGGCAGATCTTAAACAAGGAGTCTATACCCTACCATTAATTTACGCAATGCAGGATGATCCAACCCCTTTCATTCCTTTACTTGACAAAAAAGAAGATATGACTGAGGAAGATATTTGGGAAATCACAAAGTTAATTCATCAAAATATGGGTGTTGAAAAAGCCCATAATCTAGCAAAACGATATACAGAGAAAGCACTTATTCAATTGGAAAAACTCCCAGTTGGCGACTACAAGAAAACCCTATGGGATATCACATCCCACTTGCTACAAAGAACAGCTTAATGGATGTTTGATTGATAGATATCCTCCCCCTTCTACCCTGTATGAAACCCTATCATACGGGGTATTTACTTGGATTTGGATATTCTTTTAACAACATCAGTTGCTACAATCGACATCTCCTTATTGAACATTCGTCTCCTTCTTGCAAAAAATCTTCCTACTCTATCCGATGTACTATTTTTGAAAATGTTTTTCGAATAAAAAAGGCATCCTAATAAAGCAACCAAACTGTCTCTATGTTATGCTTGTGGGGAGGAGGATTCGAATGAAACCAATTGCAAAACAAGTCTATGTAGAGGTAGAAAGAGGGATTGCCTCGAGACAACAGTATTATAATCCTAAGGAACATGAGCTTATTTTATATAAAGACCGATTGGAATCATCCAAAGAAACATTTTATTTACAGGATGTGTTAGATCTTTCCTATCGAAAATTTAATGATAATTTCGGATTATTTTATATACATTCCAATCGTGGTGTTTTTCCCTTTCAAGTAAAAATGAACCCAGCTAGTTTTATCGAATACTTTAAGAAAGTTAAAACTGAACTTCTTTGAAGACCTTGATACTAGATAATATAGCCAAACATAATGACTCTAATCGTATGATTTAGCATCTTCACTGTTTTGAATTATTGTTCACAATTCACGAAGGATAAAACAGCTATCAAGAAGTTCGTTCCTTTCACTTTTGTTTTTGCGCGTGATAGTATTTTCTTATATCCGATTCTAATTCATTTAATGATACCATCTACACCTGGGGAGCCCCTTTGTTTACTTTAAGTTACTTGAATGCTTCCAAAGATTATCGTCTTCAATAACTCTACTGATTTAATTGATACCACCTTGTTCTCTCCTATCCATGTCGGCATCCTTACGCACTCCTCAGCTGATAATATTAAAAAACAGCCAACCGGTTTCAACGATTAGCTGTTTTTTATAATAATCTTATTGAACTTCAGTTGCGCCAGTTACTTCACCATCGATAGCGGCAGTTGCTTTAACATCTTCGCTAGCAAAGTAAAGGTTTCCGTCGATCTTAGCAGTTTCATGAAGGTTAAATCCATTTGCTTCTACAATAACATCACCTTTGATGATACCACCCTGAATACGTAGGTTTTCACTTTGTACTGTTAATTTAGGTACAGTAATTGTGTATTGAGCAGTGATGTTATGGTCTGCATCTTGAGCATAGGGAGCGATTTTACGATAGATATCGTTAGCCGCATCGCCCTTATCATGGAATTCACCAGCAACAACTACTTCTTCATCAATTGTTAGATCATTAAGTGTTGCGATAATCCATGTTCCGGTTAGGCCTACAGCACTAATAAATGCCTCTGCATCGTTAACGATTGAAGCAGTAGTTACTACATCTGCTCCACCAGAAACTTCAGTTGAACCAGTTACTTGACCATCGATAGCTGCGGAAGCTTGAGCTTCTTCACTAGCGAAGTAAAGGTTTCCGTCAATTGTAGCAGTTTCGTGTAATTGGAAACCATTAGCTTCTACGTATACATCACCTTTAAGAATTCCACCTTGAAAGTTTAAGTTTTCACTTTTAACGGTAAGTTGAGGCATTGTTAATGTAAATGATTCTGTAATGTTATGATCTTCGTCTTGAGTGTATGGAGCGATTTTACGATAGATATCGTTTGCAGCGTCTCCCTTATCGTGGAACTCACCTGCTACAACAACTTCTTCATCAAAAGTTAAGTCGTTAAGAGTTGCGATGATCCATGTTCCACTTTCGCTTACTGCACTTACAAATGCGTCTGCATTGTCAACGATAGAAGCGGTAGTCACTACGTCTGCGACTCCATCATTCCCTGTGTTTTCTTCGTTATTTTTCGCCGCATTGTTTGTTTCATTGTTTTCTTCGCTAGCGTTCGCATCTTCATCTGCTCCGCATGCAGCTAACAAACCTACCAACAAAAGAGCCGCTAAAATTGCCGTCCATTTTTTCATTTGCTTTTCCCCCTAAGGAATTTTATTGTGATTGCTTTCACATTGAATATTACCATAAATATCACAATAAAAGTTCCTTAACTATGTATATTTTGTGAAATTACGAACATATGCAAACAAAAATATATGTAATATTAAATCATTGTTATATAAGGTTTACACCTGGTTGAAAGTGCTAATTTAGGATGTTCTTTTTTTTGTAACATTTATAAAAGTATGTATATATATGTAAAATTATGCGAAATAATGGTGTTTTAATGAATAAAAAACCAACACTCTTGTAGTAGAATGTTGGTGTGAACTACTCATCACTTCCACCCTTTCGGATTGCTTGAAGTGGAGGCTTCTCGGGTTATTACATTTTTATTAGCTGACGAAATTACCAAGCTAACCCTTTTGTTCCAAGAGCTATATTTTTATAAAGTGAAACTTCAATCAGTGGGGGTCCCTCACTGATTGTTAGGACCCAAGGGCATGACCTAAAAGGCCCTTGAACTAATCGGACATTTAAGGTCAGTCTATCCCCTGCCTACTCTTCTCGTTTCACTAAAGACTTGAGGTGGGGTATTACTTCCATGAAAAAAACATTAAATTTTCCATCCTTGTTGGTGAAGCTTGCTTCATGGTTGGTTGCCCGTTCATGCGGGATAAAAAAAGATCTTAGGATGCCATGCAACCGAAATTCATCTCTCAATTGCCATTGGGCTACGCCCTTCACATGCTTGAACAGAGAGACTCCTTTCGAAAGTACGATACGTCGAGTTTAGCTTCCCATTTTCCGTCGTGAATTACTCACTTTTTTCGTTTGTTGACTTTGCATTCTATGAGTAGGTCCTTTTCCACTCACCATGTTTGTATTATTATTCTGAGCTTGTTTCTTGCGTTCAAGTTGCTGTTTAATAAGCTCTTGGGTAGAAAGCTTTTTTTCATTTGACATAAATTGTCTCCTCTTTCTTGTAACTGTTATGTTTAATTTACTTTACCATTATAATATATGTCCTACTATTTAATCATCATAATTTTAGAAGCACTGACCAACTGGGTGAAATCATGAGTATCCTGTTATAGACAATTTATGATTAATTGGTGGTCAATTTTTCGTTTCACTTAAGACTTGAGGTAGGAGTATTACTATTACTGCCATGAAAATAAAACATTAAATTTTTGTTCCTGTTGGTGAAGCTTGCTTCATGATTGGCTGCCCGTTCATGCGGGATAAATTCTAAGAATGTAAAAAAGAGCGATCCATTCCACCCCAAAAGGAGTAGTCTTTCTCGCTCGTTAATTCTAAAAAAGCACGAAAAGAAAAAACTACCTTGCTAAAGCAAGTTTTTAATTATATCTGTTCAAGACGTGCTATACGATCGTCTAAATCAGGATGACTGGAGAATAATGTGACAACTCCACGCTTACTGCTAATTTTCATCGTTTGAATAGCAGAGTCATCCGAATGATCTTTTAAAGAAGCACGGTTTACATAGGCTTTTAGTGAGCGTAAAGCATGTGCCATTTTATCACGGCCTGCTAGGTCGGCTCCTCCTCTATCAGCATGAAACTCACGATGCCTTGAGTACGCACTAACCACAATACTCCCAAGGATAGAGAATAGAATTTGGAAAATAATAATTGCTGCAAATCGCACAATCACTTGCATTTCTTCACGAACTAGTCTTGAAGCTATAATCGCAACAATTCTTGAGAAGAATACAACAAATGTATTCACGATACCTTGAAGCAAAGTCATAGTTACCATATCCCCATTTGCAACGTGGGCTACTTCATGGGCAATAACACCTTCCACTGCATCTTCATCCATCGCTTGAAGAAGTCCTGAAGAAACTGCTACAAGTGAGCGTTTCTTGGATGGCCCAGTGGCAAAGGCGTTCACTTCAGCAGATTGGTAGATCCCAACTTGAGGCATATGTGATAACCCAGCTGCACGAGCAAATCTATGAACTTTTTCAACAACAGCTCGCTCTTGAGCAGATAAAGAACCCTCAGGATCTAAAACCTTTACCTTCATCATCATTTTTGCCATCCAACGTGACATGGATAAAGATATGAACGATCCTGTAAAACCAACAATTAAACTAAATACCATTAAGGAAGTATAATCAATTCCTAACCCTGAACCGCCTGTTTCAAACGACCCATTTATTCCTGTTAGAGAAGTAATAACAGACCAAACGATTACAATTGTAGTCATAACAAGAATGTTTGTTAAAATAAACAGAAACAATCTTTTTCCCATTCAGTGAAAACCTCCATTTTTTTGTACAAGTACATATACAGTTTACCATAAAAAGAAATCCAGTATAAAGAAAATTTATCGTAGGTATCAAAGATAAGTATAATGCAAGCGCCTTGATCGTCTACAGAAGGAGGGAACCGACGCTAGTCGTAAGCTGCCCCTCGAAACAACTTATTTCTGCGAAGAAGGTCTAAGTAGCTTTCTGTCCGTTGAAATTCAAATAACAAAGAAAGAACTTGTTAACTCTTCCTTACTTCCCCTCTAAAATTTCTCTTGTTTTTTCTAATATTTCTTCATCTTTAAGTCTGAATTTAAATTCAACCCGGCGAGATGCTGCTGCATCATATTCTCCATTTTCATCATAACGACCATCCGTAAATGACTTTCCATTGACCGTTAATTTTTCTTGTAGAATGGGTTGAAGGTCTTTATGAGGAAAGCCGCTTCCCAATATATAGGACGCCACACTATACGCCCGATCTTGGGACAACTTGAGATTATATAAATACCCATTATCTCGATCTGTATGGCCTTCGATGATGATTTCAGCAATATAATCCTCATAACCACTTTTTAATAAAATATCAATGTATTTAGGCATGAACTCATTCAAGTATTGATTGGACTCAAGCTTTAACTGATCATCATCGTAATCAAATAAAATATCCGTATCGAAAATGATTGCCCCTGTTTGTTCATCAACCTCAATTCCTAAAGGAGAGTCTTTAAATTCAGCTTTTAAATCGTTAACGAGTTCTACACGAACACCCATAATCTGATCGATCGTTTTTTTCATTTCTTCAATTTGATAGGATTTTATAATCATCATACTAATGAAAACTAGGATAAAACAAAGCAAAATCGTCGTTAGTAAATCTGTAAAGGATGGCCAAAAAAACCCGTCTTCCTGATCCTTTTGAAACAGACGTTGGTATTTATTAATCATTGATTACCAACCCTCGCTTGGTTAGAAAAATTAGCTGCTTCTTGTGTGAAAGCATAAAGCTGTTGGTTCAATTGTTGAATGGCTTGTTGAAGTTCACTCATGGATTGTTGGGCATAACGGGCATTTTTCTGTTGGCTTTCTTCAGTTACCTCCCGCATTTGCCTATATTCTTTTCGAATGGCATCATTTGTAGATTCGACATAGTCCCCGATACTTTTAACTACTTTATCCAGTTTGTCTCCAAGCACTCCCTCTAAATTAGAGGCATAATTTGTCAAGGAATCCTTCACTAGGTCCAAATTGGAATCAAGTTGATTTTCACGGTGTTGAAAGGAATCTTTCATTTGAGAAATCGTATTATTGATTTCCTTAATCAGTTGGTTATTTTTCATACCGATTTGTTCATAAGAGCTTGTTGCGTCCTTTAAATGATTTTCAAACGCCATGGAATCAGCCAAATGAGATTTTAAGTGATTGTTGAACTCTTGATTAAATTGTTTTAATTCCGCAAACCGATCAGACAGCAGATGCTTATATTCAGCTTGAGTATCATTTAAAATTTGCAAAGCGTGTGGGAGACCTACGATGGATTCTCCAAATTTATCAAAGTCTCGAGTCAGCTCGCTTAAATAAGTAGTAATTCCAGACAACTGCGAGGTTAAATTTTCCCCAAATATATTACGGAACTGCTTGTTATGCTTTTCCATTCGATCCACGAGCTCATGTGTTTTTCTGTTCATTTTTTCAAATTCTGATTGTACAGAACGTTGACTATCTACAATCGATGAAGTGAAATCCTTCAATTCCGTAACGGACTCCTCAAAGGTATGGAGAGTTTCCATTTGAGTTTCTGAAACTTCTTTAATTTTTTCATAGGTTTCATCAAATGTGCTAGCCATCCGCTCGTTTCGGCCGTCCATCTTCTTAAAGTACTGAAACAGCTGGTCAAAGTTTTTGTTTAAGTTAGAGGTGGCACTGCCAAATCCATCAGTAACTTCTCTTACATGATCAAAAATTTCGGCAAAATCCTTTAAGTTTTCAGAGAGACCTACATTAAATTTGGCTAAGTCTTCAGCCGATTGCTGGAGGCCCGTTGTATAATCCTGAAATCCTTTAAAGGAGCTTTCAATACTTTGTAGGGATTGCTGGTTGGTTTCTTGGAGCTGGAGAATAGAAGAGTTGATAGTCTCGGACACTTGGATGAGTCGCCCAAGACCGTTTTGCTCCTGTTCCCCTAACATGGACTCTACTTTTAGCATAATATCTGTCATAAGATATTCTGTGTTAGCAGCTCGAATTAAAACCGTCATGATAAGAGATAAACTCATCCCTGCAATACTTGTATAAAAAGCAATATCAAGCCCTGCTAGAACACTGGCTACCTCCGCTACTAGTTGATCCCCTGCTCCTCCGATACTTCCAAGGGACATTGTCAGTCCAATAAATGTACCAAGGACCCCAATTAAAATGAAGATCGACACCGTCATTTGAATGAGTTTAATAAGAGTAATAACAGGTAAACTAAAAATTCTCCAACCTGAGAATTTTTCCTGGACAAATGTCTCGACTTTTACAGACTCCTCTTTTTGTCTATGGTCAAAATCTTCTTTATAGGAACGCAATGGATCAATATCCATTCGCTTTGTTTCACTAATGTAATTTCGAATTTTTTTTAGTTTGTTATACAAGGCTAAATGGACAAAAACAGCGATAACGAAGGTAATAATAAGTATCGTAAATATAAGCTCAATCACCTGACTAGCCAATATTTCCTGAGCACGCTGCTCCCCAATAAACAACTGCAAAATAGCTTCCACCAAAGTTCACCCCTCCTATATTTCAAACCTAAATCTTTAGTTCAATAGATCATTTATTAGGAGGATAACAAAACAAGACCCTCCCACCCACTTTTAATCATATTCATCAAGGAAGAAAATCATGTCCAAGTGTAAGGGATTTTGGGTATGTTGGTGGGTTGGTGTGTTGGTAGGGACGGTTCTCATCGTGAATTCCATGAATAATAGAGGATTTTTTTAATAATACAAGGAATAAAGTTTAATAGGTTTTGAAAAGGGGGGATAAGCATAATGAGTGTTAAAACTGAGCTTTTACAATTAGTTGAAAGAATGAATGACAATCCATCATTCATTCAGGAGGAAAAGGATCGTATTTTTCAAATTGATTTGGAAGAAAGCGGTCCTTTGCAGATTGTGTTAGAAAATGCTCATGTAGAGGTTATTGATGGGGTGTCAGAAGATGCTTCGGTAACCCTTAAATTATCTGATCAAACCTTTTCCAAGCTTCTTCGAGATGATTTGAACACTACTGTAGCTTTCATGAAGGGTCAAATTAAGGTAGACGGGAATATTGGACTTGCACTAAAACTTCAAGAAATTATGAAGAAATATCAATAGGGTGGAATGGGCGGCATGATGTGAGTTATGCCGCTGTTTCCCATATATAGCGAGGTGTTCTACAAACAAATTTTAATAACAATAAAAGTTATTTTATCAAAGCTTTGCCGTGTTGGCGAGAACCGTCCCCACCAACACGCCCACCAACACGCTTACAGTACCAACATAGTTTGTATATAGATTTGCACTAGGAGGTAGAAGGCTATGGAGTAGGATAGGTTGAAGCTGAATCCGTTTTTTATGACTCCAAGGCCGTTTGTTGCACTTAAAATAATAATGGGAATCACCATTGGTGAGAGTACAACGGAAATGACACTTCCTGATGTCATCGATAAAACTACGAGCTCTGGTGGGTATGGTAGGCTTACTCCTTGCAAGATACCAGCAACCAAAACAATAACAGTAAGAGGACCTAATCCAAGGAACCCTAGAAATATGGCCACAAAAGGAAGGATCATTAAGAAATTCACAAAAGGAACCACTTTTTCCACATAAAAAAGTCCATTTACAATCTGATCTCCAATTCCAGATTGATTTACGGAGAAAATAAGAGCGCCAGCAGCTAGTAGAATTCCAAACTGCTGAGATTTTAGTCTTACTTCTTTTGTGAAATAGACTTTTCCCTCTGACCAAAAGCTCGCCATTCGTCTTTTTAATAAAAAATATCCCATAGTCCAAATAACAATGATGGGTGGAATGATGATCAATAATTCCCATCCCAAACTAATATGCAGAATAAAAATGACACTGAACAAGGAAACAAAAAGAAAAGCAAACTCAAAGACCAACCGATTTCTTTTATGAGGATCCATTGAATTTTCTGCTAAACGTTCTAATTCATCTTGAATTCCTTCCGTATATACAATCTGATACTTTTTTTCTTTCTTAATTAGAAAAAGAACAGATAGGATCATGCCCCCAATGGAAATGATGAAGCCTTGGGCGATTGTCCACCCTAATGGCGCTTTCAAATGGTCAACAGCAAAAGCAAAGCTAGGAATACTGATTACCCAAAGGGTGGTTAACGCAAAGGAACGTAGCAGGGCCGTTCCCTTAAAGTACTCCCACGCCTCCCCTTTTTTTCCTTTGAGGAAATCATTTACAAATTGATACATGACAGGAATAGCACCAAAGAGTAGAAAATAGGCAATAATCTGATTTACCAGCATGATTCCAAAGTGAAAGCGATTGCCTGTGTTTAGAATAGACTTTGCAAAATCCATAATGGCGTCTATGTAAGGTTCTTCTCGTAGGATCCAACCGATAATGGGGACAATTAATAATAAGGCAATTAAACTGCGCATTTCTAACATTCCATAGACTACAAATTCGATGATTGATCCACCAGTAGTCATCTCAATTACTGTTGCTACTGCCAATAAAAAAAGAGGGATTAAAGCCGCTCTCATTGAAAGGAAAAGCAGGGCGAAAATGATGGCAGCAACACCGGATGTTGCTAGTGCATATAAACCGATAGGAGACGGAAAAAGATAGGTAACAAAATGCAGAATGGCATATATCGTTACTGATATCGTGAAACCTATCGCAACAAAACGTTTCATTGGAAAGCTCCTTCTTTAAACTCACTTTTAAATTGGTGAAAAAATTCCTCTTACCTCCCCTATTCTATTTCTAATAACTTGGCCATGTCTATAAAAACGGTTTAATATTATCCAAAATCGTCCAATATATATTTGCGGATATTCATCAGATGGTCAACCCTAAGCTAAAAAGCTAAGTGTGTTGGTGAGAACCGTCCCTACGAACACGCTTTTTATGAAAAAATCCCCTTATACCACTTGGCTGCTGCTTCAGCCTCTGTTCTTGTTAATTGGTGCCCATTGTTTTCCCAATGAATATTCACTTCTGCATTAGCTTCTTTAAGAATTCGTTCAAGCTCATTAGACTCCGTTGGTGTACAAATAGAATCATTCGCTCCCGCCGTAATAAAAACGGAAGTACCATCTAAATTTGGAAGCTTAGTTCCCCTAATTGGAACCATCGGATGATGTAAAATCGCACCCTTTAAGGCATCATCGTAATGAAAGAGCAAGCTACCAGCAATATTTGCTCCATTGGAATATCCAACAGCTACAATATTGTTTCGGTCAAACTTATATTTTTCTGCAGCATCATCTAAAAAACTGTATAGTTCCTTTGTTCGAAAAACCAAATCCTCTTCGTCAAAAACTCCTTCTGATAAACGGCGGAAAAATCGATTCATTCCTTTTTCAGAAACATTCCCTCTCACACTTAATACGTTTGCCTTGGAATCAATCATTTTTGCTAATGGAAGAAGGTCTTCCTCGTTTCCACCAGTTCCATGAAGCAATAAGAGAGTTGGTTTTGATGGATTGCTTCCCTTGTTAAAAATATGTTCCATTGATAGAACTCCTTTCCATTACTCCAGGTTACGCACTTCCAATGGAAGTAAAATTTTCTCAATTTGTGAGCGATCTTGCTCATATTGCTCAGGTAACATTAATTTCTCTCCCATCGTCTCTTTTGATTCATCATGTGTGAAACCTGGTGGATCTGTAGCAATTTCAAACAAGATCTGTCCATGTTCTCTAAAATAGATGGAGTTAAAATAATTACGGTCTTTAACAGGTGTGACCAAATATCCATTTCTTTGAATATGCTTTTTCCAGTCTAATTGGTCTTCGTCATCTTTAGATCTCCAAGCAATATGATGAACAATACCGACTCCCATTCCCCCACGTTCAGTTGGTGTCTTCTTTATATCAATAATATTTCCTATATTATCTTGTGCACGAAAACGGATCAGTTCACCCTCTTCAGCAATTTTATCAAGACCCATCACTTGTTCCAAAAGTTCCGCTGTTTTCTCAGGTTGGATAGAATATAAAATCGCCCCACCAAACCCCTTTATTGCAACATTCTCGTTTACCTCACCAAAGACCCAAGGATTTTTCGCTCCTTCTTCCCTTTCCACCAACTCTAATTGAAGCCCATGTGGATCTTCAAATTGAATGTATTTTTCATCGAATCTAGTTTGTTCTGCATAATTTATTTTGTACTTATCTAGTCTCTTTTTCCAAAAATCAAACGAATTTAATGGGACTACATATGTTGTGACTCCTACTTGTCCTCCACCAATTTTTCCTTTTTGCGCTCCTGCCCAAGGAAAAAAAGTGATAATAGTACCGGGTTGACCCGTTTGATTACCAAAATAGAGATGATAAGTTCCAGGATCATCAAAATTTACGGTTTGCTTGACTAATCTTAGCCCTAGAATACCTGCATAAAAATCAACATTTTCCTGTGGATGACCAACAATAGCCGTAATATGATGTATTCCCATTGATTTTTTTCCCATTCCTACTGCTCCTTCGATATGGAATACTTACCAATATTTATTATGATACATTTCGAATTCGAGATAATTTTAAATTACACTCATTCTTAAGTCAAAAGATTGACAGTAGAAAAAGCCTCGCTGAAATTTCAAGGCTTTTCTGTTTTCCTATTTCGTTACAGTAAAAATATCAACCTGAAATAGGCATGTATGACCTTCCATTGTTTTCCTCGATTCTATTTTTTATTTTACTAGTTCGTTGGCTGACACAACCTCATCCGTCTTTTTTGACGGAGGGTTCCAATATTGTTCATTCCCTGGTAAATCATCAAACCATGAGGCATCTTCAGGGCAGTCAAGAACCATAAACTTTCCATATTCCTTATCTCGCGATTGATGATACTTTAGGTATGCTTTTCCGTCTTCAATTGCCAAAATTTCAATCTTTCCACTGGTATGGCTCATGGCAAGACGAACACGCTTACCAAGCCCAGAGGTAAGTGCTTTAGCTTTTTCTACAATATCATATACTTCTTTAAGGGTTAAAACAAAATCTCGGTTCCCTGCGACAGGCCTGTTAACAAAGAAATAGTAGGGAGTGACACCTGCCCATGATAACTTATCAAGGAGCTCAGATAATACAACAGGATCATCATTAATCCCTTTCAATACTGGTGTTTGATTAACTACAATAGCACCTGCATCGTGCAGAGCTTCCAATGCTTTTTTTGCTTTAGATGTAATTTCTACGGGGTGACTAATGTGGGCCATTACATAAATTCGATGTTCTGGGGTAGAAAACTCTCGGATGAGTTGGAGCAATGCTTCATCTTCATAAATTCTCATAGGATTAAATACAGGCATTTTTGATCCTAATCTGATGATTTTTACATGAGGAATGTCTCGAAGTCTTTCTAATATCATTCTTAATTTTTTTGTAGCCAAAATAAGTGAATCGCCACCAGTTAACAATACATTATTAATTTCAGGGTGATTTTCAATGTACTTTAATCCTGGTTCAACATCACTCATAACTTCCTTTACGTCATTACGGAATAATCTTTTTCTAAAACAATAGCGACAGTACGACCCACACACCTCAGAAATCAATAGTAAAGCCGTTGTTGCGTATTTATGCTGACAACCTGGAACAGCATAGTTTGTATCTTCGTCAGAAGCATCCCATCGACCATATTCTTCTAATTCCTTTTCACTAGGAATAACCAGCTTGCGAATCGGGTCATTGGGATTCTCCCATTCAATTAGACTTAAATAATAGTCATTTACACGAAACACATATTTGTCTGTGATACTTTTTAGTTTTTCCCTTTCGTGTTGTGGGATCTCTTGAATCTTATCAATTTTCGTAATGTACTTGGGCTGTGCCATGTATACCTCTCCCTTCATCAATCGATTCACATTCGTTCCTCAATGATTATTCTAGGGTGTTTACATTTGACCGTCTGTAGAGACCAGCCTAGTATTCTACTAATTTTAGTATACCAAAAAAGAAAGCAAAATTAGGACTCTCTCCAAAGAAAAATCCCTCTAACGCTAAATTAGAAGGATTTCTCGAATCATTATCGATTTTTTATAAAATGATAAATGGCCGACATATCTTTTCTTCCTAACCCGCTTTGCTTAGCTTGGCCATAAAGCTCTTTAGTTGCATTAGCAACTGGCATAGCTTGATTATTTTCATAGGCAGCCTGCGATACTAAATGTAAATCCTTATGCATATGTTCCAAAGGAAATTCCTCTTCAAATTCATTTTCCATAAGCTTATTACGCTTCATATTAAGTATAGGGGCAGTCGTCGGACTATTGAGCAAAGTATCGATAACCGTTTCCTTTTCCAACCCAATTGCCTCACCAAAGCTTATCGCCTCTGAAAAAGCAGCCATGGATTGAGCAAGCATTAAATTAATTACTAATTTCATGGAAGCTCCTTTTCCGTGCTCTCCATGATATTGTACAGATTTACCCATAACGTCAAGTAATGGTCTAACCTCTTCTAAATCCTCTTTGCTTCCACCGACTAAGAAAATTAACTCTCCTTTTTGAGCAGGAATTTTTGAACCTGAAACAGGAGCATCTAGAAAACGAATATTTCTTTGAGTTGCAGCCTCTGCCATTCTTCTACTGAAATTAGGGTCTACAGTACTTGAATCTACCCAGAGCTTACCTTTTGCCAAATGATTGAGGAATCCCGACTCCCCAAGAGCCATACTTTCAACAGCGTTTTCATTTGTGAGCATAGAGAGAATAAGATCTGATTTCTCCGCAACCTCAGCCGGAGTCTCTGCCCACAAAGCCCCTTTTTCCAATAAGTTTTCTGCTTTAGACTTTGTTCGATTATGAACAATCAAATTGTAACCAGCATCCAACAGATTTTCTGCCATAGCATTCCCCATAATACCTAACCCAACAAAACCAATCATCATCCCAACTCCTTACATCTTGTATAACCTACCCTCTCATTTTAGACAATTTAGCAATAAAATTCAATTTAGGGACGGTTCTCACCAACACGGTACAATTTATTATGTGCTAGTGTGTTGGTGAGAACCGTCCCTATCACTACACCACATTCCTCTTTAGTATATTTATTTGGGTAATGTAGTTGTGTAAGGCGTTCTCTGGTGATAGGTTTTTCGAGAAGGTTTCTATGAAGTTATGGAATGTGATGGCGGCAATAATTTTCATAAAATGATATAGTTCTTCGTCTGTTTGTATAGGAAGCTCGTCAGTTTTTATGAATTGGCTCATGAACAGAAATTGTTTTTTATCACCATCATGAGTAAATACCTCTGAAAGAGATTTTTCTATTTTATGATTCATATTTAGTATGGTATTTTTGAAAAAATAAAAGTTTTCATCGTCTTGTATAATACATTGAAAAAATTCGGGTAATGTGTCAAAAAGACTACCTTTATTTTTCTCCAGCATGGACAAAAATTTTTCGTGGGTTTGTATGGAAAGATTACCAAGCAAATAAAAATAGGCGTCCTCTTTGTCTACAAAATACTGATAAAAGCTACCTCTGGGGATATTGGCATCTTTGATAATATTAGAGATTGAAGCTTCGTATAAAGGAGCTCTTGAGAACTCTTTTCTCAATGCTGTGATAAGCAGTGTTTTTTTCTCTTCAGATAGATTGTGGAATGTGGCTTTCGGCATACAATATCCCCTCCTTCCTTAAAAATAAGATAACCGGCTCATTCTATGTTCTTCCTCGAGAAATTCAACAAAATACTGAAAGGAACGGAAAGGGTGTTGTTTTACTAATTGTATATATTTGTTTTTAACTTCTGGAGTAACATCCTCACTCTGATGAATTCGTTTAATGATATACTCCTTAGTTCTCTCCATCAATTCCTTTCTTTGATACCGTACTTCTTTTGATAAGGCTAATCCAATAGCACCTAGTACCGCGTAAAAAGCCATTGCAATTAGATTATTCTGTTGAATAACAAATAACAAAAAGAACAAATTTATTAATGAGAAGACTATCAATGGAAAGGACCAGAAAGAATATTTGGCAGCCTTTTTCGCAATGGGCTCCACAGTCTCTTCTAGTTTATCTACTTCTCGTTTTACAAAAGGGGGTACGTCATTCATTATCATCTTCATCATGATCCTCCTTTCTTCTTCATTTGAGATTGTTGGGTTAATTTAAATAGATCAAAAGGAAGATGCATATCTTCCTCCCCCATGTTAAATTCTTGAATCACTTGGTCAAATTCAGAACTTTCCTTTATTTCATTAACCTCATGATGGATACTTTCCATTTTTACGTCCAATTCGGTAGCTGACTTAGCAGCTTCCTTTAATTCGCCGACCAACCGATGGGGAATCTCTTGATTATATTTATAATAAATTTTATGCTCAAGGCTTGCCCAAAAATCCATGGCAATTGTCCTTATCTGAATTTCAACATAGACATTCTCCTCTCTGTCAGACATAAAAATAGGAATTTGGATAATCAGATGAAGGCTTCTGTAGCCATTTTGTTTTGGATTCTCGATATAGTCCTTGACCTCTACCACCGTAATATCCTTTTGCTCCTGGAGCATTCGACTAATCTTATATATATCAGATATAAAAGAACATGTAATACGAATTCCTGCTATATCCCTAATGTTTTCCCTTACGGAATCTAATGAAACCTCATATCCTTTACGATGGATTTTTTTAAAGATACTTTCTGGATTCTTGACCCGTGACTTTACATGTTCTATTGGATTATATTCATGAATATACTGAAACTCCTGCTGTAAAATATTAATCTTTGTATTTATTTCCTCCACAGCAAACTTATAGGCCATCATAAATCGAATCAGTTCCACCTTAATCCTCTTAACATCCGCTGTCTCTTCCGGAAATTGAATCTTCATGCCAATATCCTCCTACTATCGTGCTGATTAGCGTGCTGATTAGCGTGCTGATAGGGACGGTTCTCACCAACACTTTTCAATGTTTCAGTCTTTAATTTGCCAATCGCAAAAGTGACACCGTGTCACTCGATAACTCTATTCTATTATGACATCGTGTCACATGTCAATGAAATAGTTGTTTTTGGACATAGTAAAAAGTAGGAATCTTTTCATGAGTCACGAAACCGACAAATTCAAGATTGATATGGTAAAATACCATATATCTTATTTAAATTGGAGGAATGAAAATGAAGATTGAAATCTGGTCAGATTTTGTTTGACCGTTCTGTTATATTGGAAAACGTCGCTTAGAAATGGCGTTAGACCAATTCCCTCATGGTCATGAGGTAGAAGTAGAATTTAATAGTTTTGAATTAGATCCAAATGCTCCTTTATACTCAGGTAAGAGCATTCATGAGTCATTGTCTAAGAAATATGGCATGAGTGTAGAACAAGCCAAAAAAGCAAATGAAGACCTCGGGAAACAGGCTTCTTCAGTAGGCTTGAAATTTAATTTTGAAGAAATGAAACCAACTAATACATTCGATGCTCATCGCTTGTTTCAATGGGCAAAGACAAAAGGAAAAGAATACACCTATACCGAAAAAGTACTGCTTGCCTATTTCAGTGACTCCAAACATATTGGGGATATCGAAACCCTAGTGCAATTAGCTGTTGAGGCAGGTCTCGACAAAGAAGAAGCAATTGAGGTTCTCCAAAACAAAGAAGCATATGCTCAGGAAGTGAGAGCTGACGAGAGTAAGGCTCAACGCTATGGCGTTACGGGTGTTCCTTTCTTTGTCATCAACCAAAAATATGCGATATCTGGAGCACAGCCATTAGAAACCTTCAGAAATGCACTTCAACAGGTATGGGAAGAGGAAAATCCAGCACCAGTGCTAAAAGATTTATCTTCTCCATCTCAAGGCGCTGTCTGCACAGATGAAGGTTGCGATTAAAAATTAAGCTACTCATTTTAAGAAAAGCCTAACTATTGGATTACCAACACGTTAGGCTTTTCTATATGATACTATCAATAAATCCCCCAAGCACAGCAGTAAAACAGCGTCAAATTAGCATTTAAACGTGTTGGTGAGAACCGTCCCTACCAACACTTATGCTTCAAATTCGAATAGACCATATTTTGTTCGGAAGCGTTGAATCATTTTAATCCAGGTTGCTCCAAAAAAGTATAGTAGGATCACATTAAATACGCCATGCATTACATCAAAGGTTAGGCTTGCTCCATAATAGGCTGCAATTGTTCCCCAATTCACTTCTTGCATGACACCTAGGACAAACCACAAATTCATCACCCATCCAAAAAGGATTCCAGTAACGAATCCAAAGGAACTAAGTCCAATTCGGTTTTTCAAGAAAAAGGTGTTTCGAAGTAAGCCCGCCGTTAATCCAATCATTCCCCAAGCATACATTTGCCAGGGTGTCCAAGGACCTTGCCCCAAAACCAAATTGGAGACTAGGGCTGACAGTGTCCCAACGATAAAACCACTCTGTGGACCAAGAGCCATTCCCGAAACAATGACTACAAAAGTCGTCGGTTGAACACTTGGTATGGCAGAAAAAGGAATTCTTCCCACAGCAGCGATCGCACCTAATATGGCAATTACTACCAGTTCTCTACTTTTCATTCTTTTTCTTGAAAAGCTAATTAAATAGGGTAGAAAAGAAGCAATCATAAACAAAACACTAATTTCCAAAAAGTAATCAAGCAAAACTTTAGGAAAAGCAATTAATACCATCAATATGATTGCCGAAATGAGGAAAGTTAAATACTTTTTATACGCCATAATCTCTTCGCCTCCTCAAGAGTTAAGGCTGATGGAACAGGACTATTTCTTGTGATTCGATTAATTACAGTTGTATAGTATGTGTTTTCACTAAAAAATTCTCTCGTTGCTTCTAAGGATGTTATGGAACCTTGGAAGAGCATGCTACACCTCGTAGAATACAGCGCAGCAAATTCCGTATCATGGGTCACCATCACAACAGTAACCCCCTTAGCAACCTGGGAGGCAATCAAATCTCCATAAGTTCTTTTCGATTCAGGATCTAACCCCTTGGTAGGCTCATCAATAAGGAGTATAGATGGCTGTATAACTAAGGCACCTAATAAAGCCGCTTTTTGCAACTCTCCCCCACTAAGGTCGTAAGGATGACGATCTTGCAAATGAGTAAGTTGAAATTCTTCTAACAAATCATCAATTTTTTGATCAGGATTTCCTAACTGATGACGGTGTGCTAACAAATCAAATTCCTTACGCAAGGTGTCTTGTAAAAAGAACAGCTTAGGATTTTGCGGCAAATAATGAATTCCCTTTGAATTTGCCTTTTTGATTTTTTGACCATATATACGTACAGATCCATGTTGAGGCTTCAATAGTCCACTTATAACTTTTAATAAAGTGGATTTTCCAGTTCCATTTGCACCGACAATAGTTAACCATTCACCTTCATGAACTGAAAGAGAAAGATTTCTAAGAACAGGTACAGTATATTTTGAATAGGAGTAATCCACTTCTTTCAGTTGAAGAATATGGTTTTTCTTCTCCGTGTTTTCCTTTTCCATCAAATCCTTAGGCAAAATCTCAATTTCTTGAGCAGAAAGCCATTTTCTTGCCTCATTTACATTTAAAGGAACCTCTCCCCCATTAGTATCCGGCATAGAATCTAAGAAAAGCAATGCAGAATTTGGTAGATACTGACGAAAAACAGAATGAGAACTTATCTTTTGAACAAAAGCTCGTGGTGTTGTATCGTGCTTTAACTCACCCTTGTCCAACATGATCACCCGATCAGCAACTTCAAATAGTTCTTCTAATCGATGTTCAGCAATGAGGATGGTCATTCCAAACTCGCGATTCAGTCGTTGTAGGATATGAATGAATTCTTTCGATGCAATCGGATCAAGCTGTGAAGTCGGCTCATCTAATAACAAAACAGAAGGTTCAAGCAAAAGAACAGCCACTAAATTGATCAGTTGTTTTTGTCCACCAGAGAGCTCACTTGTCTTTTTTTCAAGTAGATGATTGAGACCAAAGAAATGAACGAGCTCAGCCACCTTCTTTCTCATATAAGAAGTGGACATTCCTAAGTTCTCCATACCAAATACAAGCTCTTCCATGACATGATCCATCGTGATTTGATTTTCAGGATCCTGAAACACCAGTCCAATTTCCTTGATTAAGAATTCTTGGTCGATATTTTCCATTGCCTCACCGTTGAAGAAGAAAGAACCTTGTCTCACTCCGTGGGGAGCTATTTCTTGTTTTAACAAGCGAAGTAAAGTAGATTTCCCGCTTCCTGTAGGACCACATAAAACCACAAATTCTCCCTTTTGTATGGAGAAAGAAAGATCAGAAATGGCCTTGTCTTTCACCTCTGGATACCTGAAGCTTATGTTGTTTGCTGAAAGTATTTCCATTTGATGATCTCCTTTCCCTCTGTCCATATGGGAAACCCAATGAGTACTACCCAAACGGTCAAATAAAACCACTCACGGCCTATAAGAGCAGGTTGCTCTACGATGGGAGTAAGTGATAAAACTCCATCTCCAAGCCACCATCCTAATAGAATCGCGAACCCTCCAACAGATAAATATAGAAGGGACATCCAATCTCTTTTTTTCATGAGATAAGAATTGTATTTTGTCCGCTTTTTTCTCCCGTATCCACGTGCAGTCATCGAATCGGCTGTTTGTATAGATTCTTCCATGGACCATGTAATTAGCGCTTGAAGAAGGAGGACTCCATTCTTAATTCTTTGTCTTAATGTCCCTTCGTGAACAGAAAGCCCTTTTAACTCTTGAACATCCTTCATTTCTAGTAATCTTCTTTGCAATAACGGAACAAACCTCATAGATAATAAAAGTAATAATGCCCACTGTGGAAAAACTCTGTGAAACAAATAGACAAATTTATTGGGTGTCACTACTTGATTAAACGTTATAAAGATCATCAAAATACATAGGAGAGTGAATGCCGTCATAATTCCTAGATAGACAGACTCCAGTTTCACTGGGTAATCTCCTATATAGAAGGCCACTATTGTACCACGCCGATTAAAAAAGGGAACAAAAAATAGAGTAGCCACCGTCATTAAAGCAATTGGCCAGCGCCATTTTTTTAGTTGCTCACCACGATCAAGTAAAAGATTAATAAAAATAATCATTAAGCTTGCAGTTAAAAGAAAGACTGGATGTTGATAAAGCATCAATCCACTAATGACGATGACATAATAGAGTAGGAGAATGACAGGATGAAGAGAACGAAATCCTCGATCCATGAATTAACCCTCCTCTATCATGGTTGTGATATCGGTCGCATAAATCCATTCTATCTTTTGACCATTCTTTGCTTGATACGTACCAGAACTGGATGTGATGAATACACCGTCCACTTTTACTAGCCAACCACTTAACGCTCCATGATCAAATTCGTAAAGGTTATCTATACCTTCCACATAGGCGGTGGCATTAGAACCCCGGATGTGAACCGTATCCCCTAGAGCACGTTTTGTCACATCAAGAACCGTATCCCCCTCTTTTAGTTCCATCTCTTGAAGAGGGAAAATCGTTCCCCGAATATCCCCTGTTTCTACGGAAAGCTGAACCATATGTTTTGGTTTGTCTGAAGTATCTGATGTTTCTTTTTCTGTTGTTGTGTTCGCTTTAGAATCTGTAGTTGAATTAGTATTCTCGGAAGTGGATTGTTCTTTCGACTTGGAAGGTGTCTCTTGTATGTCACTTTCCGAGCTAGGGGTTGCTCCCTCTCCCTCTCCCTCATTCTCTATTGTTTCATTTTTACTAGAATTGACAAAATCGTTATTTCTATCTAGCACCTTGGGTTCCAACGTTTTTTCTTGCTCAGAAAATAGATGACTTTCCATTCTATTTTCACTAATTGGCTGAACCTCGTCTTTGGAACAACCTATTAAAACAGAGAAAAGCAAGGACATGGTTGTTATGCTTAGTAGAAATCGCTTCATAGGGAGAACCTCCTTACCTAATGACGAGGTAAGGTAATCTATCATTCATAGATCACCATACCGCCCATCTATTGTACTTGTTTTTTCTTAACAATAATCATAGTAGATCCAAGCATGAAAAGAATGAATCCTAGTAAAACAAAATTCATATGATCAGTTGCTGTATCTGGCAGACGATTTCCTGTATCAACTGTTGGCTCGACCTCTTGTAAAGCTCCTTCAAATTGGAATACAGAACCCTTATCGGCCACAAAGCTTTGATAGGATACTAAAGCTAAAAATGCTTGCTGTGTTGCGATAGAGTCGCTTTTAGTTCCATCAATCAAGTGGCTGAATCCACCATCCTCTTGTTGAAACTTAAGTAGATGTTGAACGAGATTTCCGCCAGCCTTTGTAAATTCTGCACCAGTTGGATCAACCCCAACAGCTGCTAATCCTGCAATCACCTGAGAAACAGATTCACTAGAGTCTCCTCCATTAAGTTCGGAAAGAAACCCTCCCATATCATCCTGAGTTTGAGATAAAAACGAAACGGCACGATTTACGGCAGCCCTAACTTCCGTTTGATCAAGATAAGGAGCTAGGCCACTTAAAGCCATTCCAGTAATGTCAGCACTAGCTGTTGTACCAGTTAAGGCCCACGCTCCACCCTCAAGTTCAGCATTCAAGATGATTTCAATTAACTGATCCTTAGTGGTCTGATCTACTTCATAAGATCCACTGTCGATAGCTAACAAGGCATAGATGGCCATATTAATCGAAGGTTCTTGTAAGTTTTTATGGTTAACCAGTGCTTCAACAAGGTCATAACCCTCAAAGTTAGTGGCATCAACTCCAGCAGCCGTAAGTCCCATGATCAATTTTTCCAGGTCAAATACATTTCTAAATTCACCATTTACTTCCTTTACCTGCTTTGAGGCACTTTCTACATAGGATGAAGGAATCTCCTTACCTGATTTCGCCAATGCCCAAATCCATGTTTCTTTTCCATATACATAAGCTATATTGTTTTCCTTTGCATAAACTGAAATTTGGTTGATTGCATTTTGGATGATCTCTTTATTGATAGTAGAAAGATCATCTTGCTGTGACTCATCTGAATCTCCTTCAGTCGGTGGAGAATCCTCTCCATCAGTCGGCGTCAAATAATTATCTAAAGTTAAAGTAATAGAATCGCCTTCCTGAACAGGGTAAGATACCATACCAACTTCCATTGCTTTTCCATTTAATGATGTACCCCAAAAATCCCCTTCAACAAGCTCTGTGTTATCTATGTTGTTTACGAAGGTTAACCATTCACTGTCCACAGAGGCCTGGACCGTTACTCCATTTTCTTGAGCCGCTTGGAGTAAGGCTGCATAGGCGTTGGAACCATTCATCACTTCTACTTCCGTTTTTGGTAGGACGTCTCCATTATTTGCTTTTGCTTCAACTGAAACTTTTACAGGTGCAGGTGGCTCTTTCCAAGATGAGATATATTTAAACATAATATCTTCAGCGTTTTTTACTTCATAACTAGATGCCCCTACTCCCGCTTCCTTCCCATTTATAACAAAGGACCAATAAGCATCCCCCTCCGCTACTAGACCATTAATTCCAGTTAAAAACACTCCCATATCACTAGTCGAATATTCAAGTTGGTCTTCCCCAACCACATCTAACAATACGTCAAAAGCTGTATCTCCCTCTTCAAAACCGACTGCAGTTAAAGGAAGAATTTCTTCCCCCTCGCCATCAATTGCTGAAATGGTAACCCCACGCTCTAAGGTAGCAGCATCAACCACTTCCGGTTGAACAAATACAAAACTGTTTACTAACAAAAAGAAGATCGATAATACAGATAAAATTTTGTTTCTATTCATTGTTCTCATTTTGTTTCCTCCTCGTATAAAAATTCACCAACTTAAGTACAATTAAAGACAAATAAAAAAATACATTCCATAAAGAAATGTATTTTAAATGTCTGCATCCTATCATGGCTACTTTCCTCCATGATCTACGCTGCAACATACACCTCCCTATTCTCGTAGGTCAAGTGGCGTAAAAATAGGCAGGTCTCCTGGCTCATGGTCAACACATCCTTTCACCTTCCCATCTCATGAAGACAGTGGTATTTTGAAAGGACACTCGCATATTACAGTGGCGGAACCGCGCCGGAATTATACCGGACTTCCCTATTAACCTTCCAAATGCTTATGAATTGGAAGGACCTATTTTGCCATATGAAATTATAGTTTAATAGTAGGCAAATAAATCCAAACTGTCAATGTTTTAACACGTGCTGTATGTGTCAAGTTTTTCTCGATGTAGTTTTTATACCAATATTCCTGGCGCTCTATTTTTGTACACTTTATGGACCTACCGCGCTTGCGCTTGCTGACCAGTAAGTAGTTGACACGTTCATAAATACCAAGAACCTGTTCAACTACTTACTGGTGTTTAACGAAAAGTCTTTAACAGTTGGCCCCTTGCAGTTGAGTGAGCTACGTACAGGCTTATAGTCCCTTGTTTCGCTCCTATCGACGGGCGTGTAGGCTGACGTAGTATTTGTGCCATTCGTACAGTCTGTTTCACATGACGCTGTTTCCTTTCACTTCTCCTTTGATGCTTAAGATAAACTTCACGTAACGTTCCATTTAAAATACCTTGGATAACCTTTACCATTCCTTCTCCGCCTTCTTTACTCCAATGCATCCCTCTTTTTTTCATTCGGAAAGAAACGTGCC
The DNA here is from genome assembly GCA_040191315.1 of Bacillaceae bacterium S4-13-56. Taxonomy (NCBI): domain Bacteria; kingdom Bacillati; phylum Bacillota; class Bacilli; order Caryophanales; family Bacillaceae; species Bacillaceae bacterium S4-13-56. The sequence goes on from JAWJLM010000032.1 coordinate 52,799, forward strand.
GTTGGTTGGACTCCATCGCTCCCAAGCTGCGAGCATCCTCAGGAGGATTCTCCACCTTTTCTCTCCAGTCAAAAATACGTTCCCAGTTACGGTTAATATACGTCCGAAATTCTTCAAGTTTTTTTTCGCCTTTTTGTTCTCCTAGCGTGCTTTCGAAGGTATCAATCCAACGTGTGAAATCATCTTGATTATGTTCTTTCAGTGCTTTTTTAACACCGTCCTTAAACACATTTTTCCCTCCACCAAATACACGATTTAATGCTTGGGAAACATGGTAGGGATCTAATTGATTGAGAACTGGATATCTTGATTGGGAGAACGCTTCTTGAAACCTCTCCGCAGTATATCCAGCACCTCCATCACTATTACTCACAATTCTTGTATCTTCTAGTGAATATTCATGGGCTGTAAAGGCTTGAACCTCTTTCCAAAACTCAGTTGTAGGTTGTGTAGTCAAAATGACTTTAGGCTCCTTTAAAGAAACACGCTTTCCGCTTTTTTTCCATCCTTCGTGAACTACCGCATGATGCACTTCTAGATTCTTTTTCTTCTTTGTTCCTCTAACAAATACACCGTCTGCCTCCGCATATAGAAAATCTACCTTTTTTCCTTCCGGGAGAAAGTCTGCTTCATCTAGCTCAACCACCATTTCCGTGTCGGCTTC